>JBGOXZ010000184.1:0-5941 GCA_041479395.1 Opitutaceae bacterium | reverse complement strand
GATCGCCCAGTTTGAAGAGGCGCTGCGCCTGCAGCCGGATTCTGTCGAAGCGCATTACAATCTGGGCCGCGCCTGGTCACAGATGCCCGGGCGGCTGAATGACGCGATCGCCCAATATGAAGAGGCGCTGCGCCTGCAGCCGGATTTTGTACCGGGATGGCACAATCTCGGGGCGAGCTGGTTTCATTTGGGAAATCTGCCGGCGGCGGCCGCCGCCTTCCGAGAGGAGCTGCGCCTGTCGCCCAATGATCCCGCGGCCCAGCAAGCGCTGGCCGCGGCGCTCCAGCAAGCCAAAGACCATTGAAAGAAGGCCTAGGCACTTGTCACATGACTTGTCACATGTTGCGCAGAGCGTGACTGGCGGCTGGGACCTTGGTTCCGGGCGATCCGAACGCGCGGGAGCCGCATCGCTGAATCTTGGGCGCAGCCGCGACGGCGATTTCAGCCCTCGCGAAAGAATGCGTTCGCCGGGCCTCAAGTGCATACCCCCTTTGTGTTATCCAGCCATGCGCTTCATTCCCTTTGCCGTTAATTTCGGCGTGTCGTTCGCGGTTGAGCCCCTGAAAAGAGCCGAAACCGCAGCTAGACGAATCACGGCAAGGAGCGTGCCCTGGACAACGTCTTCGTGGAGCGTCTCTGGCGGACGGTGAAATACGACGAGATCTACTTGAAGAGCTACCGCTCCCAAATCGACGCGGACGCCAACCTCGACGCCTTCTTCCGCTTCTACAACGAGCGCCGGCCACACAGCGCCTTCGGCGACGCGACCCCGGGCGAAGTCTACCGCGGCGAGTACCGCGTCGCAGTCAATGCTTGAAACCTCTCCCACAACAGACCAACTCGGTTCACGAAAGGGGGAGTGCTCTCCCCCTTAAACCCCCTCCGTATATTTAACTTATTTTTCCGATCCGCCTGTCCAACGGACGGGGGTCCACCTCAAAGTCAGTTGTGAGCTGGCGCGAGCCTCACCCGCGCATTCTGCTGCCCCGCTCGCCGCCCCTGTCGGTTTCGCGCGAGCGGCTGAGTTGAATGAGCAGACCACGGTCGCCGTGAATCAGTGCCAGCTTCTTCGCCCGCGACCAATGCTTGAGCTGTTGCTCACGGCGTCGGGCCTCGGAAAAGGTTGGGTGGATCTCAATCCTCAGTATCGCCACGGGGGGATCCAGCTCGGTCGTGCGGCAAGCTTGACCGGTGGCGTGATCGTCAAGCCGCTGTTCCAGATCAAGCGAACAACCGACATAGATGGTACCCGATCGCAGTCGCAGGAAGTAGACAACCGGGGTGCCCCTCGACAGGCTCGGGGCCATTCGCCGCGCGACAAGCATCAATGCGCTGGATTGCATTGGGTTTGCCGGCCGCAGGCCATGAGCAAGCTGGAGCGAAGCGGAAGCGCGTCGTACCGAGCGCCGTCAGGCGCGACATCCGCCATGGCGGCCCGGACGGGCTGCGAACGCGAAGTTAATGAAACCAATTCCCGTTTTCCCTCTGGGAGCCAGATATTCTGGGTCAAATCGTGTGGCAAAATACGGCTCTCGGCGACCGACAAGGGCCGGGAAACTGGACCGATTCGCTGCATTTGCTACCTTGAACGCCGCCCTTTCGCCAACGCTACTCCCCGGGGCAAGCTCCGGGGATTCTACGCGCGGCTTGCCCAGCGCCGCGGACGCTGGCCTGGCCGGGCGGCGTCCTAATCTCAACAGGGAATGCTTCAGCATTCAAAGCACGGGTCTCCCTCTCAGAGATGACATGAAGCCGACAGGGGGCGGGAGACCCGCCAACCTGTCGGCTGTATGTCATCCAAGACCGATCAATCAATCCACTCGGCTGCGAGAGACCTGGTCTCGGACAAGAGAATACCACGGCAGTGCTGTCGGAATCGTCACGCTGAACTCGCATTGAGTGGCGCAACCTGCAAACTTGGTTGCGGTCATTCTTTGCATGCCCCGGCACCGTTCCATTTTACCGCTGATGGTTGCGGCTGCGCTCGCCGGCACGGCTGCACCCCTTGCTTTTGCCGCGGCGGCCGGCGGCGGCGCCGCCAAGCCGAACCCACCGGCGGAATCGCCGCCCCCACCGGCGGCGGTGCCCCCCGGCACAAGCGAAGAGCAGGCGCTCACGCCTGACCAGCTCTACGAAATGGGCAAAACGCTTTTTGACGAGTTCGCCCCGCCCGAGATCAAGCAGCAATATGAGTTCCCTTCGAAAGAGCAATGGGACGAGTTTGCAGTGAAACTGCAGCGGGCCTTGGAGGGCGAATCACTCGAGGAGCTGGCGGCCTACGAGCCGCAGGCGCGGGCCGCGCTTGTCGCGCTGCGCACGCTGCCGGGCTACGAGGACTATGCGGACTGGCTCGAGGAACGGCTCGATCTGATCGAAACCGCCCGGGTGGTCGTCCAGCCGCAGCTTCCGCCACCGATCGCGCCGCCGCCCGCCGCTCCCATCCCCGGCCCTCCGGCACCGCGCCGATTCGCGATGCCGTATTATGACCTCTGGCTCCAGCGCCTGCGCGGCCGTGCGGCGCCGTCGAACGCCTCGGCTCTCATCCCCGGGCTGCGCGCGGCCTTTGCCGCCGAGGGCGTGCCGGCGGATCTCGCCTGGATGGCTGAGGTCGAATCGACGTTCAATCCCAACGCGCGCAGTCCCGCCGGGGCCAAGGGACTCTTCCAGCTCATGCCGGACACCGCCAAGAGCCTCGGTCTCAGCACGTGGATGCCCGACGAGCGGACCGATCCCGCGAAAAGCGCCCGCGCCGCCGCCCGATGGCTGCGGGGCCTGCACGCGCAATTCGGCGACTGGCCGCTGGCGCTCGCCGCCTACAACGCCGGGGCGGGCCGTGTGAGCCGCACGCTCACGACGAAGCGGGCCACGACTTTTTCGGAAATCTCGCCGGCTCTGCCGGCGGAGACGCGCCTTTATGTTCCCAAGGTGCTCGCGACCATCGCCCTGCGCACCGGCGTATCGCCCGACCGGCTGGCGGGCCCGGCGCGATGAGATTCTTGTCTATGATGCGCCGTGGTCAGAACTCAAAACCCACCTCATTCTGGGCCGCTGATGCCTTGCGGCGAAACGCGGCGGAATCTCGCTTTCCCCCGGCGCGTTTCCCGTGGGCCGCGTCTCCACCCCTCCGCCCAGTGTCACCTTTGTCCCCAATGCGTTTTGCGCCGCTGCTGGGAGTCTTGCTCTGCACCCTGATTTTTCCCGGCTGCGGCACCGGTTCGCGCGGCGTGCCCGCCGCCGAGGGCATCCGGAATTTCGGCCGGGTGGATCCCGCTTTGTTCCGCGGGGCGCAGCCGGACGAGGCGGGCATGGCGCAGCTCGAGCGGCTGGGGGTTCGGACCATCATCAATCTGCGCCTGAGGTCGGAGGCCTGGCCCGGCGAGGAAGTGGCGGCGCGGGCGCGTGGCATCGGCTACGTCAACGTGCCGCTGCGCGCCCTGAGCGCGCCGGCCGACACGGAAGTCGCCCGGGTGCTCGCGCTCATCGCCACGTCGCCGCCACCGGTGTTCGTGCACTGCGAATACGGCGCGGATCGCACCGGGACGATCATGGCCTGTTATCGCATGCTGCACGACGGCTGGACGGCGGAACGCGCGTTCGCGGAAACGAAACATTACGGCTTCTCGCCCTTCCAAATCGGGATGCGGCACTTCATCCTCACGTTTTCGCCTGCGGCGGTGCGCTAGCCCGGGCCATTGACTTAGAGAACACCGGTCAGTTTCAGGGCCCCGGCGACGAGCGCCGCCCCGGTCGGTTCCGCGCGACCAGCATCAATTCGCTGGATTGCATTGGGTTTGTCGGCCGCAGGCCACGAGCAAGCCCGCAGGGCGCGCCGAGGCGGTCTGTGTGGATCCGCCTCACGCCAAGGCGCCGAGCCGCCAAGTGTGGAGGGCGTTCTGCTGGACAGGAGAACGCCACGCCGCCCACCCGCGGATTCGCGCGTTGACCGGACTTCGGTAATTTCTGACCCTGAAGCCGCGAGAATCGGTGCGGCGCTTAGGCAAAAATGCCCATTTTCTTCTGCCTATCCCGACAAAGCCGCACTTCGGTCCACCTGAACAATGTTCGGCATTAACTCTGAACAAACTTCCATGACACCGAGATTCTTGATCCTTCTTGTCCTATGCGCCGCCAGTGGCCTTGTAACGAGCGCTTCGCCCGCGCAGGACCTTCCCAAAGAGCCGAACGAAACCACGAAGTCGTCTGGAGGATTCACGATACCCAACGCTTGGACGCGTCGGGGCATGGTGGTGGGGCGCCAAATGGGCGAGAAACAATCCAGCGTCAGCGGCGATCCGTGCATTGTTTGGGATGAGGCTATCAAGGGCTGGCGCATGGTCCTCTTTTATTATCCTCCGGGACACGCTCAGGCCGTCTGCTTGAATCGCGACGACATTGGGCCGGGACAATGGAAGCTCGAAGGTCCCCTGCCGGTCGCGAACCCGCAGGCGGTGGGGGGATTCCACAAGCCGTTCCTCGTGATGGACCCGGATCATCCCAACCATGCGGCGCAGATTGACGGCCGCTATTGCCTGCTCGTGGTGAGCTTCACGAACGATCACAAGTGGGTCCAGCGCGCCTGGTCCGAAAAGCTCGCCGGCCCGTGGACGTTCGAGCCCGAGGCGATCATTCCGCCGGGCGCCGGGAACGATTTTGACGCGAAGCACACGGACGCGGTGACCGGCTACTACTTCCCCGAGCGGAAGGAATTCCTGTATTTCTACATGGGCTATCCGGCCAAGGCGCAGCCGCGGACGATCAGTCCGTTCGGTTCGGCGCAGGCCGTCGCGACGCAGAGGCTGGGCGAGAAGGTGGCAACGAAACGCGGCGTGATCCTCGAACCCTGCCAGCAAGCCGGACATTGGGCTTCGGGCTGGGTCGGCGGTCTGCAGCTCTTGCGCGGCCGCGAACACCGCTGGGTCGCCGTGTTGAATGCATCGCCCACCGCGCCTGATCCCGGCAAGAAAGCCGTCTGGACGGAGGAGCCTCCGCCGAGCCTCGCCGGGTTTGCCTGGTGCGATGAGGAGTGGCCGGTGCAGGGCTGGCATTTTGCTCCCGCACCGATTGAGTGGGTTAAAGACATTCCGCAGGATGCGCTCGACGCTGGCGAAGGTTTTAACCTGTGGCGGCAGTTCATCCACGTTTTGCCGGATGGGCGCGCCGCGCTTTTCTACAACAGCGGCTACTACGGTCGCGAGCAGTTGTACCTAAAGGTGAGTGACCAACGGTGAACGGAAGCGAATCAGGGGCCCCACATCATTTTCGAGCCGAACCAGGTGCTCCGCGGACCGCCGCCCAACTGGGCAGTCGGACGGTTCGGGAGAATTCCAGCGCGACAGTGGCAGTCGCCCGGCGTTGCCGACGGCGATCGCGGAGCTCACTCGTTGGACAGCATTCACACGCTTTCCCCATGAAAACGCTACTCTGGTTGGTGCTTGGTTTGACGATCACGGCTTGCCTCGGCGCTGCCGGGCCGGAGCTTTCAGACGTTTCTTTCGTGTTAGGGTCAAAGAAATTCAAGGATGGCGATGCCATCTTCATCCATCAGGTGCGTGCGACCTCACCCAAGTTGGAGATCGGTGACACGGTGGTGGTGCGGGGCCGGTTTGATTTGCAGAGCAAAGAGAAAGCGACGCTCGCGTTATATCTGACCCAGACTGAAGGTGACGGTGAGGAGCGTGTTTCTCCCACACAGCGGATGGAGATAAAGAAAGGCACGGGTGCGTTTGAGCTGGTCTATGAAATCAAACACACGGGTGCGTTGCATCTCACCTTCTATAGCATTCCTGACGGGAAGCCTTTTGGCGGCGTGTATTTCGGCACTTGGTCGCAAATGGAGAAAATCAAGGGGTGGACGCTTTCGGACTACGAGAATTGATCCGGACAAGGCGCCGCTGCACTCGGCCGTCGGTGACGCCTCGAACGAACGCTCGAGTCGCACCCG
>JBGOXZ010000183.1:0-5948 GCA_041479395.1 Opitutaceae bacterium | reverse complement strand
GGGTGGGCGAAGAACCAAGGGAGCCGTTGGCGGTGAATCCATAGGCGACCGTGATGATCACCGGACCCACCACCTGAAGCTGGGTCTGCCCGTTCAAGTTAACGTGTTGAAAATTGTAGATGGCCGGCTGGATGCTCCCTGCGATGCCCAGGGTAAAACCGCTGCCTCCGTTGGCCGTGAAATCGCCATAGGTTCCGGGCGGCACCGCATATTGGCCCACCTTGCCGTTGAGGGTGAGATTGCGCAGCGTCCGAAAATCCCCCGGATTCTCGCCCGAGTGATTGATGTTAGCGCTGCGGGTGCCGTTCGGGATCGGCGGCGCACTCAACGTCGGCAAATCTACAGGGTTGGTCCGGCGAATCACGTGCCGCAGGGAGCAATTCCCGTTCAGGGTGATCTGGTAGTTGGAGGGCGCAGCGCTGCCGGCGCCATCAAGCGTGCCGCCATAGGAGGGATGCCCATTGAGGCGCACGGCAGGCGTGCCCGGCACGAGCAAGTCCCCGGTGACGACACCACCACTGTTCAGGCACATGTTCTCCCCGGCCGTCTGGAGCACGGAGCCATCGATCGTGCCGTTGATGGTGGCGGCATGGCGGGTGATCGCGAGATTTGTCGGCTCCGCGGCAACGAGGCCCGGTGCCGCCGACAGTGCGAGAAGCGCGGCGCAGCACTTCGCATATTTCCAAGGAATGGAGTTCATCGAATCGGGTTTGGCTGACGGAGATAATCGGAGCTCGCCCCACCATGGCGGCGAATTTCTATTATTTGCAAAGCTTCGATGCATAATCGCCATTATTACAAAAAATCAAGCTCTTATCTTCTTTGGCCGTCTGCCTGCCTCCATCGCGCCACCCCCGCCCGTTCCGGCCCTTCTGGCTTCCCCAGGCGCGTTTCCCAGCAGCGCCGTCCGGCGCCGATCGACCGGCAACGCTTGCGGCCGGGGTCAGCCGCCTGTCCTCCCCGGGGGACTATTCCCAAGGCTTTTTTGCGCGAGCGCAGGAGGCAAACGCACAGGGGAAGATGTCAACCGAGGCGTGGCTTCCAACCGCCATTGCGAGGAGTACCGCGCAGCGGGATGACGAAGCTAAGGCCCGCGCTCCCCCTGAACTTGCCCCGTTCCCCACAAGACGGAGCATGCGCCCCGCCCCTGTCCGAGTTTGACGTTCTGCTCCTAAGCCAGACCGGTCGGGGCGGAATGGCGCCGCTGCGCCTAACGTCTTCCACTGTCCGATTTCGGCCTTTAGGCCTCAGCCCCACACCCACCAGGGGGCGCGGGCCACGGCGCCGTAAACCAGGAAGTCGAACGCTGCGTGGGCCACCATCGAAGGCACCACGCTGCCGGAAATTGCCGCAGGAGGCCCGAGACCACGCCGCCGACGAAGGTCCACCCCGCGATGACGGCGCAGTCGACCTCCGCGGGCCCGGGGGGCCAGGCAAAGAGCGCCGACTTGTAAGCCGCATGGGGCGCGGCCGCCGCGACCACCGCCACCGGCCAGCCCAGCGCCCGCAGCCGCCCTTGCAGCCATCCCCGGTAGACCAGCTCCTCGGTCACGCCGATGAGGCAGGCCACCGCGACAAAAATCTCCAAGCCGCCGGCGGGCAGCAGCGGCAGCTCCAGCCCCCGCCGGTGCCGCAGACCGGCGCCGACGCCACTGGCCGCCCCGGTTGCATTGCCGGCGGCACCCATCCTCACCGCCGCGGCCTGACCGGCACCTTTTTCCCCATGCCCATTCCCCTCGCACCTGAGCCAAAGGCCCGCGCCCCGCCCTGACTTCCGCCCCGGCGAACGTGCCGTTCTCCGCAGAAAGCCACGCTCGCCCGGGCGAAGCCGGCCGGGCGGTTCGTCGCCAGCGCGGATCCGGCCGCGGTTTCCCTACGGACGGCCCGCTACCAGAGCTTGGCGGCAACCTTGGCTTCGATCTCGTTCTGCTTATTCTGGGGAAGACTCGAGAAAAAGTTCAGTCGGGTGCGCCGCTCGACCTCCCGGCTCGAGGTCAGGAACTCGGCGGGCTTGATCCCGGCCGCGCCTTCCTGCGGCATGATGAAGGCCATCGTCTGGAGCTGGCTAGGGTCTATTTCGCTTCAGCAAGCACGAGGGTTTGGTTGATCCCGTGATCGGAAACCGGCCAGCGGATGGGCCGGTCCTTTCCGAACGACGCCTGCAAATAATACTCCACGGCCGCCTGCGCCTCGGTGAGCACCGGCAGGGTCGCGCGGTAAACCTGCCGCGCCACCTGGTCCAGCGGCACGCGGTGGAAATGCCCCCGGCCCAGCGGACGCCAGCAGAGCATCGCATCGTGGGGCGCCTCCGCGCCTACGAGGATGACTTTCAAAGCCAGCGATTCGTTGGCGTGAGCCGACGAACGCACCGTCGGCACGATGATCCGCGCCGGACCAGCGTAGGCCTTCGCCGGCTGCGCGGTCGCCGGCAGGGCTTCACCCAGATAGCTTTCCAGGGCCGCATCGTGCCGGGTGAGAAACTGCAGGTTGGTTCGGCTGTGCTGCTCGAGGTTCGCGAGGATGCCCAGTTCGCCGGTTGTATCGGTCGCGGCGATCTGCAGTTGCATCAGCTCGGTCCACTGCCGCGCCAAGTTCAGCCGCAGCGGCAGGGCAGCAGCACGCGCCTGCTCGCGCTGGTGGACAGGATCGGGTTCCCGCGCCAGTTCCTCCACCAGCCGGTCCAGCGCGCCCGCGGCACATCCGATCCGGGCGAGCGCGCGGTACACCCGGAACTGGCCGAGCCAGTAATCGAACCGCGCGCGGTCCGCGGCGTTGCGGACCAGCGGCTGCAACGCCTCAAGTTCGTCGACAAAGGCATACTGCGGCGCGAGCGCTTCCCATGGTTCGCCATGGCGGGTGATGCCGCCGGGGCCGTCGATCCATTCGACGGTCTGCGGCAAGCGGCCGTCGAGGCGGGCGAAGATCCGTCCGATTTGCGGTCCGGCGTCGGCGCCGAAACTCGTGACGGCGAAGTCGCGGTAGAAATCCTCGAGCGGCATGCTGCGCGCCTGGTCAGGCCGGGCCGCCCCCGGCAGGACATCGGCCTCATAGCCGTCCCCCGCGGGGCCGCCGTAGTTGATCCGGCGGAGGTACGGGGCCGCGCCGACGTCGGTCGTGCCCGCGATGACGATGGCAGCGATGCACGGCTGCCCAATGATTTTCTCAAAATCCAGCCGGAGATTTCCCGCGGTTATCCGAACCTCCGGGACGGTGATATCGCGGCTCTGCGCCAGGCCGGCCTGCGCCGCGAGATCGAGTCGCTCGACGAGCGGGCGGCCATTGAGCTTGATGGTGAACACCCGCTGGCCAGCGCCTGTCGCGGACGGCTCGATGAACTTCAACTTCAGCGCATAGGTGCCGTTGGGCACCAGCAGGTCATACGCCTCCATGCCGATGCGCACCGATTGATAGACAAAGGCGTCGGCGGGACGGTTCTGCGGTGCCGATGCGGGCATGGGGGTGCCGCCGACGGCCCCGGAAGTGGTTTGCGGTGGGATTGGCGTAGGGTCGAACGACGCGGGAACCCAGGATTGATCCCAGGCGGCGGCGGCGAGCGCCGCGATATTCGGCGCCAGCACCTTCGTGCGCCAATGGATTCCGATGAGGCCGGTGCAGCCCAAGCGCCGCGCGTCAGCGGCATCGAAGCGCATGCGTCCCGCCCAGAGCTCCGGCTGGGTGAGTTCACCATCGTTCTCGAGCCATGGGATGGCCCACTTCGGCCGGGTGCTCAGATTTGCGAACTGCCGTTCGATCGGCATGTGGCCGACCGACTGGTTGATGCAGCTCATCGGAGAGTCCGGAGACAGGAGCCGGTCCAGGGCGGCCCGGTCATGCTGTGGGCCGAGCACCCAGCCGCAAGTCGCGAGCGTGAACGGTTTGCCCAGCCGCTCCAGCGCTTCCAATGCCGCCCTGATATCGCGGGCGGTGGCATCAAACTGGCCTGCCTTATTGCCCTCCCACGTCCAGTTCTCAGGCGTCCACAGCCAGTAATAGTCCGGCGGACAGGCCTTGGCGATGCGATCGAAAATTGCGGTGTAGATGTCGCGAACCAGCGTGGGGTCGTCGGGCGCGCGACCGGCGGCTTGGATCCTCTCCCGCACCGGCTTGGGCAGCACGAGCGGGGTCTCGGTGCCGAGGCAAGTCTTCACGCCGAGCTGGCGCGCCTCGGCGAACGCGCTCCGCAGCAGCTCGGCCGTGCGGTTGAACACGGCGTTCGAACCTTCCGGCGTCTGCCGGGCAAACGGCTGGTCGCGCATCACGTCGGCGCCGAAGTCATCCCGCTCGAACAGATCCGCGGCCCCGCCAGTGAAATCGGCCGTGTTCATCGGGGCGTAGGCCCACCAGGACTGGCCGCTGCGGCCGGTCGTGTGGTAGGACGTCGGATAACTGCGGCTGATGCGCCCCTGGGCGTCGTACTCCTCCTTTTGCCCGATCCACACCGTGGGTTCGGGACCGACGCTGCTCTCGGGATAGGTGTGCAAGCCGATAAAATTCATCCGCAGCTTGGCCATCTGTCCAATCACCGCGAGATAGTCGTCGCGATTCCACCAGTCGGGGCCTTCGGCGAAATCGTGAAATGGCAGGAGGCCGCGGACCGAGAACAACGGTTTGCCCGCTTCCTTCAGGTCGGGCAGGCGCAGCGGCACGCGCTCGTCCGGCACCACGTCGCCATGGAGATAAAACCTCGCTCCGAGTCGTTCGGCGAAGCGGTACGCGCCATACAGCGCACCGAGATCGTCGCCGCCGACAATCCAGAGTTGCCGGCGCTCGGACGCACCGGCGGGCGCGGTCGTGGTCCACAGCAGGTAGCCCTCCGCGCCCAGCGCCCGCAAGTCAGCGTCCGCCAAGGGCGCACCGGCGGCCAGCGACTGTCCGCGGCAGGTAATGATGATCGCTTCCCGCCCGAGCGGAACGTCGCGCAAGGCGATCGGCAGCACCTTGCCCGTGCGCAAGTAGACGTAGCGCTGCACTTCGCGCGCGGCGAAGCGCAGTCGGGGCGCGGACCCGGGAGCCAAGGCAATTTCCGGAGCCGCCGCGAGGGACCTTGGGGCGAGAGAGGCTCCAAGCAGGGTCACGCCCCAAGCCAGTGCCGAAATGCAGCGTAGAGAAGGGACCGGTCGTGGCATAAGGGACCGAGGATCAGGCTTGAGCGTTGGCGCAGTTGAGTGCAAGCGCACAGGGAAAGATGTCAACCGAGCGGCGTCTTCAAACCGTCATTGCGACTCTGCTGGCCAGCAGAGCGCGCAGCGGGATGACGAAGCTAAGGCCCGCGCTCCCCCTGAACTTGCCCCGTTCCCCACAAAATGGAGCAGGCACCTCCACCCCTTCCGGGTTCAACGTCTTGCGCTCTTAGCCCGGGCGAAAGCCTGGAGGACCGCAGCAAAAAGCCGGGCTCGCCGAGGAACGATGGCCTTGCGGCAAGAGCATTTTTCCGCCAAGCCAGCGAGTGCGTTTTACTGAATCCGGTCCCCTGTATCCTGCGTCTCTACTGTTATGAAAACGATCCCTGCCCTGTTCCTGCTCGGGGTGAGTCTCGCAGCCTCGCTCCGGGCGCAGGCGCCGGTGGCGATACAGTACGCGCCGGGCAGCCTTGACCAACTGGTCGCGCCGATCGCGCTCTATCCGGATCCCCTGATCGCGCTGATCCTGCCCGCTTCCACGGCCACCACTGACGTGGTGCTGGCCGCCCGGTATTTCGAACAGAACGACGACCCGGCGCAGGTCGATGCCCAGCCATGGGACCCGAGCGTGAAGGCCCTCGCGCACTACCCGGATTTGATCACGTGGATGGATGCCAACCTGGCCTGGACCCAGGCCTTGGGACAGGCTTTTGCCTCCCAGCCCGATGCAGTCATGCAGGCGGTTCAGAAAATGCGGTCAAGGGCGCGGGCGGCCGGCAGCCTGCAAAGCACGCCCCAGCAGCAGGTGGTGCTCACGGGCGGCGTCAT
>JBGOXZ010000182.1:0-5953 GCA_041479395.1 Opitutaceae bacterium | reverse complement strand
GTTGCGGCATCCATGGTGTCCCCCAACGTCACCACCACGGCTGCGTCCCCGAGCGGCGCGATCTTCATGGCGCAGCCACCGCGCGCGGCGGAACGGCGCTCTTCGGTGGCCCGCCGCGTCCCCGCACCAACACCTGCACGAGGTAAACCACGATAATGCTGTTTACCGTCAGGACGGTCACCCGCGGCCAGGTGACCGCCTCCCATAGCTCGTAGATTTCGACCGGCAGGTAGATGCCGCCGGAAATCGCGGCAAACCACTCCGCCCAGCGGCGGTCCAGCCATAATCCGAAGGCCTCGATGAATCGAATCGCGGCATAGACGAGGGCTCCGATTGCCAGCAGGCGCAGATGGGTGTCATCGAGTCTTCCCGCCGCATCGATGAGAATCCTTGGATAATGGCTTGCCGGGTTGAAATGCAGATGCCGGGCGAGTCTTTCCGCCCCGGCCTCCACATCGCGATGGATCAACCGGAACAAACCCAGCCCAACCGCCAGCACGATGACGCCCTTGGCTGCTTCGAAGATGGCGACCATCCGCAATCCAAAACGAGACGACATGATGGGCGACAATAACACAAAACCGGCGGCGCTCCGCAAGCCTCCGGGCACCCGGCATCACGGGCGGTGCGGCCGACTAATGGCCGCCGCCGGCTCTAATTTGATCGGAATGGTTTGAAGTTTCCCCCCAATGAGTAGATTCATCCCCTCCATCTACATGGCTCCGCACCGCCGTTCTCGTCTCATTTTCCTGCTCAGCGCGGGTTTGATGCTCCCTGCCTGCAAGGACACCCGGATCAGCGCCTATCGCGTGCCGAAGGAAGCGCACTTTGCACCGCCTTCCACGGCGCGGACGGGCGCGTCCGCTCCGGCCATCCACTGGCAGGCTCCGCCGGATTGGCAGGAACAGCCCGGCGGCGGCGTGCGGCGCGGCAGCTTCCTGGTCGCGGGAGCCGGTGGCGCGAAAGCCGAAATGTCTGTGATCAATTTCCCCGGTGACGTCGGCGGCGACCTCGCCAACGTGAACCGTTGGCGCGGCCAGATTCAGCTGCCGTCCATCGGCGAGGCCGATCTGCCGACAGCCTTTTCCCGAGTGGCCGGCCCGGCGGGTGAATTCTTGGTGGTCGATCTTCTCAGCGACGCGCCGGTGCTCGAGGGCGGTCACCAGGCGCGCGTGCTCGGCGCCATTCTTAAACAGCCCGCCCAGACGTGGTTCTTCAAACTGACGGGTGACGCCGACCTGGTGGCGTCGCAGCGGGAGGCGTTCCTCGGTTTCCTGAAATCGGTGGAATTCGGCTCCGGGGCGGCCATGCCACCAGTGGCGCCCCCCCAACGCATCGCCAATACCAATGATCTGCCGCCCGACGCACGCGGCGTGCCCGCCACCGTTCCGCTGACTGAGGGCGCCCTGCCGCCCGGCCATCCGCCCATCGAAGAGGCAAGCCTGCCGTCGGACATGGCATCACTGCCAGTGCCCGCCGCCACCGGCCAGGCGCTGGTCTGGACCGCTCCGGCGCAATGGTCGCCCAAGGCGGGCTCGGCCATGCGCAAGGGCAGCTATGCGGTGAGCGGGTCGGAAGGTGACGGCGACCTGGCCATCACCGCGTTTCCCGACGACGTCGGCGGCGATCTGGCGAACGTCAACCGCTGGCGCGGTCAGCTCAAGCTCCCGCCGGTGGCCGACCTTGCCGGCACCGTGCAGCCGCTCGACGTCAACGGTCTCCACATGCTGGTCTTTGACGCGGCCAACAGCGGCTCGCGCATCCTCGGCGCGATCGTGCCGCGGTCCGGCGAGACCTGGTTCTTCAAGCTGACGGGGCCCGACGCGTTGGTGGCGCGCACCAAGCCCGCTTTCATCGACTTTCTCAAGACCGTCAAGGCACCCTAGCCCGCCATGCGCCCGCTCCTTCCATCCTTCCTGCGATTCTTCACGTCGCTCCGGCTGACGGTGGCGCTGCTGCTCCTGTCGATGATCCTCGTCTTCATCGCCACGCTCGACCAGGTGAACCTCGGGGTGTGGGCGGTGCAGACCAAGTATTTCCGCTCGTTGTTCGTCATGGCCCGCGTGCCCGGCACCGACCTCCCGGTGCCCGTGTTTCCCGGCGGGTATTTGATCGGCGGACTGCTCCTCCTGAACCTGGTCGCCGCGCACGCCTATCGGTTCCGCGTCACGTGGACGAAATCCGGCCTCTGGCTGACGCATTTCGGCCTCATCCTGCTCCTGCTCGGTGAACTCTTCACCGGGCTCTGGCAGCAGGAAAGCCTGATGCGCCTCGATCAGGGTGAGACGAAGGCCTACTCCGAAAGCTACCTGCAGACCGAGCTCGCGGTCATCGACACCACCGATGCCAAATATGACGACGTCGTGGCGATGCCGACAGTGGCGTTGGAGAAGACCGGCAGCATCCAGCATCCAAAGCTGCCCTTCACCCTCCGCCCCGTCCTCTTTTATCCCAACTCCAACCTGGTGATGCGGACCCAGGTGCCCAACGCCGCGCCTTCCTCCGCCGATCAGGGTTTTGGTCCGCAACTCGTAGTCATGCCACAACGCATCACTTACAAGCAGGATGAGCAAAATATGCCGTCCGCCTTCATCGAGCTCGCCGGTCCCGACGGCCGGATCGGCACCTGGCTCGTCTCGACCCTGCTCGCCGAGCCGCAGAGCTTCACGCTGCAGGACCGCACCTTTGAACTCATGCTGCGTCCAACGCGCCATTACCATCCGTTCTCGATCACCCTGCTCAGATTTTCGCATGACCGCTATCCGGGCACCGATATCCCCAAGAACTTCTCGAGCCGCATCCGCCTGCAGACTCCGGACAGCCGCGTCGATCGCGAAGTGCTCATCTACATGAACAACCCGCTGCGTTACGGCGGCCTCACGTTCTACCAGGCCGGCTTTGAGAAGAACGACCAGACCTCGATCCTGCAGGTCGTGCGCAACCCGAGCTGGCAGCTGCCCTACGTCTCCTGCGCGTTGATGGGCCTCGGCCTGATGATCCAGTTCGGCATCCATCTCACCGGCTTCATCCGCAAACGCACCGCCGCCGCGGCGATCACAGCATGATCTTAACCACGGATTTCACCGATGTACGCAGATGAAGAAATCCATGATTTGTGCCCATCCGTGTAATCCGTGGTCAATCTGCCTCTGATGAAGAAATCACTCCCTTTCCTGATTCTCCTCCTCGGTGTGGCTTATGTCGGCTCGACGCTGATCCCGGCGCGCAACGACACCGAGTTCAACCTGCACGGTTTCGCGCGGCTGCCGGTGCTGGTCGACGGCCGCATCAAGCCGCTCGACACCGTCGCCCGCACTTCGCTGCTCGTGCTGCAGGGCCGGCAGGATTTCGTCGCGCCCAACGGCAAGCGCCTGCAGCCCGTCGAGTGGTTGCTCGACGTTCTCTTCAATCCTGCGATCGCCGACGACTACCAGCATTTCCTCATCGACAATCCTGAGGTGCTGGCGATTTTCGGCCGGGAGCAAGGCGACCGGAAGCGGTTTTCGTTCAATGAACTCCGCAGCGGCCTTCCCGAGCTCGAGCGCCAGATGCGGCTCGCCGACCAGGTGGATGAGCCCGTGCGCACGCCTTTCCAGCGGGAGGTGGCGACGCTTTACCAGCGCGTCGTCCGGTACGAACGCCTCAAGGCGAGTGTGAACCTCGAAGACAGCCCCGATTTTCTCGCCGACCTCCTGCGCCTCCAACAGATGCTGCCCGCGGGCGCCGCGGCCGTGCGGGCCAAGGAAGCCGGCCGACCCTACAACGAACAGGACTACAAGAGCATCATGGAGTTCGTCGCCCGCTTCCAGTTCATGAGCGAGTCGGGCTACCTGCTCGCCGTTCCGCCGGAGGCGGGCAATCCCGACGTCAACGCGTGGAAGAAGGCCGGTGACGCGCTTCTGGACACCTTCCGGCGCGGCGCGATCAATCCGGATGCCATGGTCTATGCCGGCCTCGGCCATGCCTGGCGGCTGAAGCAGCCGCAGGACTTCAACGAGGTGCTCCGGCTCTACACCGACCAGCTGGCCCGGCGTTTCCAGCCGCAGCTGCTCAAATGCAACGTTGAAGCCGCCTTCAACCAGGCGCAGCCGTTCTACTCCAGCATGGCGCTCTACGTGCTCGCGTTTCTGCTGGCCGTGGTCTCCTGGCTCAAATGGCCGGACGTGCTGCAGCGCGCAGGATTCTGGCTGCTGGCGCTCGCGTTCCTTGCCGCCACGGCCGGCATCATCGCGCGCATGTGGCTGGAGGGCCGGCCGCCGGTGACCAACCTCTATTCCTCCGCCCTGTTCGTGGGCTGGGTGGCGGTGGCGCTGTGCCTCGTCCTGGAAAAGATTTATCGGAACGCCATTGGCGGCGCCGCCGGCGGTCTCATCGGCTTCCTCACCCTCCTCATTGCCCACCACCTCTCGCTGATCGGCAGCGGCGACACGATGGAGATGATGCGCGCCGTGCTCGACTCCAACTTCTGGCTGGCGACGCATGTGGTCGTCATCACGATGGGCTACGGCTCCACCTTCCTGGCGGGTTTCCTCGCGATCATTTATATCTTCCGCGGCGTGCTGACAAAATCGTTGGCGAAGGACACCGCCGACGCGCTTACCCGCATGGTTTATGGCATCGTGTGCTTCGCCACGCTGTTCAGCCTCATCGGCACGGTGCTGGGCGGGATCTGGGCCGACCAGTCGTGGGGCCGCTTCTGGGGCTGGGATCCGAAGGAAAACGGCGCGCTCATCATCGTGCTCTGGAACGCGATCATCCTGCACTGCCGCTGGGGCGGGCTGGTGCGGCAGCGCGGCCTCATGATGCTCGCGGTGTTCGGCAACGTCGTCACGAGCTGGAGCTGGTTTGGCGTCAACATGCTCGGCGTGGGTCTGCACTCCTACGGCTTCATGCAGTCCGCTTTCTACTGGCTGATTGCGTTCGTCGCCAGCCAGGTGCTGATCATCGGCCTGGCTTCCCTCCCGCTCGAGAAATGGCGGAGCTTCCAGCGGTCGGCGCCGGCCGCCGCGCCGGTTTCGCCGCGGAAGCCCGGCCTGGCGACGTCCTGATCACCGCGGCGGCGGATTTTCCGGCGCCCGCCTCGCCCGCCGCGGTGGTGGCGCGGCCGGACGCGGACTGGCCCGCCGCCCCCGTAGCGCCGGTCTGTGACCGGCGACCTGCACCGCAGCGGGCGGTCAACACGCCAGTCGGAGACTGGCGCCACGTGGCATGGGCGTTCGGCACGGCGGCGAGACATGGGTAACAGTTTTGCGGCGAGACATGGGTGACGCTTTCTCCGAGGCTTATGCCTTGGAAAAAGGTCGACCAGAGGGCCCCGCAGTGGGCGTTTATTGAAGCGGTGCTGCGCACCAATGCTCGCTTTGCAGGGGTCTGCCGCGAGCATGGCATCAGCCGCAAGACTGGCTATAAATGGTGGCAGCGCTTTGAACAATGCGGACGAAGGGGATTGCAGGAGCGATCTCGTCGTCCCCGGCGGCTGGCACGGAGTTGGCCGCGCTGGCTGCGCTTGGCGGTGCAGAAGCTGCGCCGCCAGCACCCGACATGGGGTGCGCGCAAGCTGTGCTGGGCGCTGCGCCAGTGCTGGCCCCGCCGCGCTCTGCCGCATCCGCGCACCTTGGAGCGCTGGGCTCCGCGCGTGCCTCATCGGCAGCGCGCACGGCAGGGGCCGCGCCTGCCGGCGCTGAACCGGCAGCCGGCGCACCGACCCAATGACGTGTGGACGATTGACTTCAAAGGCTGGTTCCGCACCGCCGACGGCACCCGCATCGAGCCGTTGACGGTGCGTGATCTTTATAGTCGCCAGGTTCTGCTCGTGCGCCATGTGCGGCCCGCCAGCGACGCCGCGGTGCGCCCGGTGCTCGCCGGGGTGTTTCGTCGCTACGGCCTGCCCCGCACGATCCGCGTAGACAATGGGGCGCCGTTTGGCGGCTGCGGGGCCTTGGGCTTGTCCAAG
>JBGOXZ010000181.1:0-5956 GCA_041479395.1 Opitutaceae bacterium | reverse complement strand
CGCACCGCCTCGGTCAGGGCAAACAGCAGATTCGACGAATGCGTATGCGGCACGCTCTGGTTTGCCGCCCAGTGGCCGAGATCGAGATAGCCGGGAAGGCGGTCGGTGGCCGGTCGCGGCTGGTAGTCATGGAAAACCATCGAAAGACCGGGATAGCTGCCCAGCCCCTTACCGCTGGCGGCCGTGGCGAGGCGGACGCCACGGAGGTCCACCGGCATGGCGCCGAGCGAACTGACGCAATCGCAACACAGGTGCAGGCCGAGGCGCGCGGCGAGTGCCTTGAGTTCGGCGAGCGGATTCATGATCCCCGTGGAGGTTTCGTGGTGCACGAACCAGATCCAGCCGCCTCGCGGCAGGCGCTCGGCAAACCGCTCCACCTGGGCGATGTCGAAGAGCTGGCTCCACGACAGCCGCAGCCAGTCGAAGCGCAGCCCTGCGCTTCGCGAGTTGGCCGCCAGGCGTTCGCCAAACTCACCGTTGGACAGGACCAAGCCGGTCGTCTCCATCAGCGACAATTGCGCGGCGACGACATCATTGGCTAGCGAGCCCGAGCCCAGCAGCACCTGCACGTCGGATGCGCCCGTGAGGCGGGCCAGGGCCGCGCGAACCTCCGCCATGCGCGTCAGGAACAGCTGCGCCCGGTGGGAGACGGCGGTGCCGGCGAAGGCGGCCCGGACTTCGGGCGCGGGCGTCACCGGGCCGGGCAGAAAATTGAACACCTGGTGATCGGGGGGGGTGGACTCCATCAAACTGCTGCGCAGCACCGGGCTGCGCTCCACCGTCCGGCCGAATGCTTCGATCGTGAGATACATCGGCTGATAGGAAGCCTGATCCGCGCCGACGAGCGGGCCGAAGGGCGTGAAACCGAGGTGGCGATAGAGCTTCGCCTGCCGGATCGTCCCCGAAATGATCGCCACGTCGTAGCCTTCGCTGAGGCAATGACGCACGACAAACTCAAAGAGCTGGGCGAAAACGACGGTCTTGCGGAATTCCGGCTCGACCGCGAGCAGGCGCACCTCAACCGGGGTGCGGCCCTTGGGCAGGTAGGCGTCGAGGTTGGGCAGCTTGCCATCCAGTGAAAACGGACGCTTGGCCCGCAGCGCCAGCATGCCGACCAGACGGCGACCCTGCAGGCAGATGATGTAGGTGTTTTCGGCGTGGAAGCGGTCGACCAGCCGCCCCTCCGGATTGGGGGCGTGTTGCGGGATCTCCTCGACGAAGGTGCGGTAATTGAGCCGGTGGATCTGCTCAAATTCCCAATCCTCGGAAGCTGTTTTGAAGACGAGCTCGGCGGTGGTCGGAGTTTTGTTCGTCATGGGGTTACGGAGAATTCGTCGGTGCTTCTGGAGCAGGGGGCGAGGCGCCGTCAATCCGGGTGGCAGCAAACTTTCGGAGATTAGCACGATGGGACCACAGGAAAAGCGAAATTGTAAGGCAGGCGACGGCGACGGCGATCCGGTCTCCGGTGGCCCACCAGGCGGCGGGCGGCAGCAAGACCAGGCTGCAGAGCCCGGCGATGGAGGAACGGCGCAGCCACGCCAGCAGAATCAGCCCCAAGGCGAGGCTGGGCACAAGCGCGAGCGGTGCCAACACGAGCCACGAGCCTAGGAAAGGACCGACGCCCTTGCCCCCGCGGAAACCGAGCCAGACCGGCCAGACGTGTCCGACGACGACCGCGAATGCCGCGGCAAAAGCCCATGCGGTCGGCGCACCCATGGCGCGCGCCGCTCCGCCCACCAGCGCGCCTTTCGCCAGGTCGAGCACCAGAACGAGCGCGGAACCCTTGCGGCCGAGCACGCGGCCCACGTTCGTGGCTCCCGTTCCGCCGCTGCCCGTAGTGCGCACGTCGATGCCGATGCGCCAGCGCACCAGCCAGTAGCCCGGAGAGAAACCTCCGATCAAATAAGCCGCAACCACGAGCGCAATTTCAGGCCATGCGGGCATAGTGACAGGGTGTCGATCGTAGCACCTCGGAACCGGTTTTCCATCAGAAATTTACGCCGTCCTCATAAATCAGCCGGACTATCGCGCGGTATTGCGGGTTTGATAGCCCCGCATGGGAGCAGCCACGCTCCGCCGGCGGGGGATGAGGAGGTGCGCTCTGGGCTTGATCGACCGGGGTGGGTCGGTACCATGCGCCCGCCTTCCCGGCCCTGCCGGGCGGCATCGATTTCCAAATGAAGAGCTACAATATCGCGGTCATTGGGGGCGACGGCACCGGACCGGAGGTGGTGCGCGAGGCCATCAAGGTGCTCGAAGCGGCCGCGCCCAAGTTCGGCGTGAAGCTGAATTACACCCACTATGATTTTGGTGGCGATCGCTACCTCCGGACCGGCGAGGTGCTGCCGGACAGCGCGATTCCCGAACTGCGCAGGTTTCCCGCGATCCTGTTGGGCGCCATCGGCCATCCCGACGTCAAGCCGGGCATCCTGGAGAAGGGCATCCTGCTGCGGATGCGGTTCGAGATGGAACAGTACATCAACCTTCGCCCCGTCCGCCTGTACGACGAGCGTTTCTGCCCGCTCAAGGACAAGAAGCCCGCGGACATCGATTTTGTCGTCGTCCGCGAAAACAACGAGGGCCTGTATACCGGCTCCGGCGGGTTCACCTTCAAGGGAACGCCCAACGAGATCGCCATTCAGGAGAGCGTGAACACCCGGCGGGGCGTTGAGCGGTGCCTGCGTTACGCCTTCGAGTGCGCCCGCAAGCGCCGCGGCGGGAAACCATGGAAAGGATTGAAGGCAGAGGACGTCGCCGCCGGCAGGAAGGCGCAGCTCACGCTCTGCGGCAAGACCAACGTGCTTACCTTTGCTTTCGACCTTTGGGAGCGGGCGTTCCACGAAGTCGGCGCAAAGGATTACCCGGATATCAAGCGCGATTACGCGCATGTCGACGCCACCACGATGTGGTTCGTGAAGAATCCCGAGTGGTTCGATGTGATCGTCACGGACAACATGTTCGGCGACATCATCACCGACCTCGGCGCGATGATCCAGGGCGGCATGGGCATCGCCGCGGGCGGCAACATCAACCCGCAGGGCACGTCGATGTTTGAGCCCATCGGCGGCAGCGCCCCCAAGTACACGAACAAGAATGTCATCAACCCGCTGGCCGCGGTCTGCGCCGGTGCGATGATGATGGACTTCCTCGGCGAAGCCGCCATGGCGGCTGCGATCGAGGCGGCTGTCATCAGGATCGTGCGCGAGAAGCTGAAGACCCTGGCCGCCGGCAAGATGGGCCATGGCACGAAGGAAGTCGGCGATTTGGTGGCGGGCGCAGTGTGACGCCCGGCTTCGCTTCGGACGTGGCTCGGCCTTCTTCGGATCGCGGTGCGAATGCGGCCGACTCGCTGGCGGCTCGCCTTCCTGATGAGGTGTTGGTGGAGACCGCACTCCCGTGCGGGCTGTTCTCTCGTTGGCTCAGCGAGACGGCTTTTTCCGTTCCTTCGGTTTGTGGCCCACGGCGATGAGACGCCGCGCGTTCGTTCCGTAGTCGGATCCATCCAGATCGCCGTAGAGCCTCACAGCCACGAAACCAACCTGCTCCATCCGGTCTCTCAGTTCTTGTCCTGAATAGATCGTATGATGAAAGGCATAGCTTCTCGCTTTGCCATTCCGGACCAGCGTCCACTCATTTCGAATCCGGGTCCATTCGTCAAAGATCTCATGCCGTTGCACCAACAGGCTTCCGTCGGACAGAGCCTCTGACTTGGTCGGTTGAATGATTCGCGCGAGACACTCTTTCCCCACGACATCGATGAGGCAGACGCCGCCCGGGCGGAGACTGGCGAACATATTCGCCAGCACCACCAAGTCCTCACGCTTGTCGTCGAAGTAGCCGAAGGACGTGAACATGCTGAGCACAAGATCAAAGGCGCCCGGGCGCACGAAGGCGCGCATGTCCTCCAATACCCATTCGATCTTGACCCCAGCCGCTCTGGCGTTGCGTCTGGCCCGGTCGAGGAAGAACTCGGTGCGGTCGACACCGGTGACGGAGAATCCCCGCCTGGCGAGTGCGATCGAGCACCGGCCCGGGCCGCAGCACAGATCAAGGACGGACTTTCCTTTGGGCTTCGTGAGTTGCAGCGCCTGGTTCATCTCCTGCCGCGCGGCAGCCATCCGCTTCTCGGGAAAGAGGACCGGGTACATGCCCCGCCAGAACGAGTCGTCGTCAAACCATTCCTTTTTGCGGTCTCCCTTCATCTTTTTCTCCTGTCATCTTCAACCGCGCCGGGCAGCGTTCACCATCGCTCATACCGCACCAGTTCGGTCAGCGGCTTGCGTTCCTTCGGGCCGGGCTGGTCGGCGGGGTAACCGAGCGGCGTCAGGGCGATCGGCTCCACGCCGCCCGGCAAACCGAAAGCCTGACGGGCCGCGGCGACATCGAACGCGGCGATCCAGCAGGTGCCCAAGCCGAGGGCCGTCGCCGCGAGGATCAAATGGTCCATGGCGATGGCCACATCCACCACGGTGCAGTTGAAACCATCGGAGGGACGCACCCAGCCTTGGGTCGGAATGCCGCAGACACAGATCACCAACGGAGCTTGGACGAACCATTGCCGGTGGTAGACGCGCTGCAGTTCCGCTTCGCGACCCTTCACGTGGGCGACAATGAGTTGAAACGGCTGCCGGTTGGCACCCGTGGGAGCGAGCCGCGCCGCCTCGAGAACCTTCGCAAGCTTGGCCTCTTCCAC
This sequence comes from Opitutaceae bacterium, assembly GCA_041479395.1. GTDB lineage: Bacteria > Verrucomicrobiota > Verrucomicrobiia > Opitutales > Opitutaceae > Fen-1467. Next base: position 1,263 of record JBGOXZ010000181.1, on the reverse strand, counting down.
CGGAAGGGATTTATAGGCGCGCACGCTGTAACGTTGCTCGATAAGGTCGAAGTATTCCATGATGGGTCCCGCGATTTGGGAAAGCTCCGCGGGCATCCTGCCAGAAGAGCGCGCCGGCGGCATTTAGACAATTCTGGAATCGCGGCACCAAGGCGGTTATGGAACGCGGCTCAACTGCCCCCCGTCGGGATCGTGCAACGGTGGGAGCGAGCTTCCGCCTTCGCATGAAGCTACGGCGGACAAGTGCTCGCGACCTGTCCTCAGTAGCCTCGGCGAAGGAGGATGCAGAGGAGGAATCGCCTGCAAGCAGGCTCCTACAGCGCTCACCAAGCGGTTGGGAGCGAAATCATGGTTCGTTTGCATCATTCCGTCGCAGCTCACCGTCGGCAGAGAGGGAGTCCGCCGTGGCTCGACCTACGTTTGGCGAGGGGCCGGTGAGCATCCCCCGCCGGCTTTCGCTCACACCTTCCCGCGCCTCGCTTCGAGTTCGAGCCGGATCGCGTGCATCCGCGCCTGGCTCAGCGGATAGAAGGCGAGCAGTACCAAGGCAATCAGCAGCGCGACCACCGGAATCCCGGCAAACAAAAAGCGGATCCACCAGATCGTCTCCGGCGATTGGTTTCCGCCCAGCGAGGCTCTGAAGCCGACCCCATCCAGCAGATGACCGGTCAGACCCAGGCTCAACGCCATGCCGAATTTGGTCACCCAGGAGTACCACGAGGTGAACGCACCTTCGCGCCGCTGGCCCGACCGCGCTTCGTCGTCGTCCACCACGTCCACGCACATCGAGGGCAGCACCACCCACAGGCCGGTGGACGAGAAGCCGGTCAGCGCGGTGTTCAGCACGATCAACCAGCCATTGCCCGGCCGGTACATCCACCAACTGGAGCCGTAGGCAAAGATTCCGGTGGCCAAAGTGAACAACAGCGCCTTGCGCTTGCCGTGGTGACGAGCGATCCAACCGGCCGTGAGGACGCCCATGATCCCGCAGACCAGATAGCCGACGCTGCCCCAGGCGTAGTAGTAGGACATGATCGCCTGGTCGCCGTGGAACGCATAGTAGGTGCCGACGAACTGCGAGAGGCCGCCCAGCATCGTGGTCGGAACGACGAATACCACGCCGATCGCCAGCAGCACGATGAACGGGCGCGACTGGAAGGTCTGTCCCAGCGTGTTCCAGAAACGGGTCTTGGGCTGCAGGGCGGCTTTCGCGTAATAGCGCTCCTTGACGAAAAAGAAATTGGCGAAGCCGGCCGCGATCAT
>JBGOXZ010000180.1:0-5986 GCA_041479395.1 Opitutaceae bacterium | reverse complement strand
GCGCCCGGTCGAGATGCGCTTGATAGGCCACCATGTGATCCGCGGACTGCAGCAGGCAGATGAGCGCCTCCAGTCTCTTGCCCATCAGCGCCCAGTCCGCGCGCGCCGACGCGTCCGTCGCGGAATCGCGGAGGCGCTCGATGCGCCGCAGCGCGCTAGTCACCTGCGGGACGGTTGTCTCGATCACCCGCTGGAAGAGCAGCTTGGCACCCCACCCCTCGTACATGCGCATCGCCTGGATGTCGACCAGGTCGCCCGCCTCCTCCTCGCCCTAGGCTTGAAAGAGGAAGGGCCGGAAGTGCTTTTTCTCCTCCGCCGTCAGCTCCTCGGGAAACGGAACCATCGGGCGCACAATCCAGCGGTTGAGCACGTGGCCGAAGCGCAACATGCTGCCAAAATCCAGCGCCTCCAGCTGCCGCTGCGCCTCATTCAGGGCGTTCCACGCCTCCAGCAGATTGTCTGCCTGATCGTTGCCGGCGAGCGTGGCGGCGAAGGCGCGCAGCGTCGTGAGCCGCTCCAACAGGGTCCGCATGGGTTTGCCGCGCGTCGCTCTCAGCAACCGCGCGTTGAAGTTCTCCATCGTCTCATCGCCGAGGTTGACGAGCACCGGGTGAATCCCGCCGCCGGGCTCCGCGCCCCCGGCTTGCGCCGGGGGCAGGTCCTCCTGGCCTTCCCGATTGCCGCGGCCGCCGCCGCCCAGCGGCGGCACCGGGAGGCCGATCACGGGGTAAAACGCGCCGGCGACTCCTCCTCCGCCGCCGATGCCAAACGCCCGGCCATCCGGCCCTTCGCGGCCCTGCAAAGCGATGCCGCGGGGCAGAGACTTGACGATAACGGCCCGGATCTGCGGCGAAAACGACGGGATCATCCACTGCCGCGCCGTGATGGGTGTCAGGTTGATGACGACGTCATGGCCCGCCTCTTTCGCCGCCTGCTGCAGGTTGAGGAGAAAACCGGCCACCCGCTGCTCCATCGGCCGGTCCTTGCAGTCGCTGGGGCCATTGACGCCGGGATAAAGCGCCGGCACCCAGCAGAAGCCCGAGCCCGAGTCCTGCGTCAGGAAGTTGAAGCTCTCGACCTCCGGGCACCGGGCCAGCAGGTTCTTCACGGCCTCGCGATAGAGGCGCAACGTCTCCGGCTGGTCGACGCAGGGCGCGAACCACGCGACGCGGGAACGGTTGGGGTGATCCACGCGGGGCCCGCGCAGTTTTGGATAAGCCTGGAAAAACGCCTCCGGCAGCACCTGTGGCTCGTTGGAATTCCAGTGCGCCTTCAACCCGAGCCGCCGCAGCACCGCGCAACGCTCCTCCAGGATCCGCGCGATCCGCTCGGCGTACGCCATATCCACATAGGGCTGCAGCTCTTTCGGCGCAAAAACCTTCAGGAGGCTCACCCGGTACACGAACCAAGCCGGATAAGGATCGTCGGGCGGGTCGAACTGCCACAATGCCGGCCGCAGATCCTCGGTGATCGAGACATGCGTCGCACCGAGGTCCTTGGACAGGGCGGCCCGGCGTTCGAACCGGGCGGGGTCCGCCGTGGTCTTGGTGCTGCTGTTGCTGGCCGATGCGTTGAGCGCCTGCGCGCATCCCAGACCCGGCAGGAGGAGAACCAGAACCGTTGCGAAGAGACGATAGGTTTTCATGGACGAACTTCGCGGCGGTCGGATCGCGCCATGCGCCGGCCGCGGCGACATTGGAGTTGAGGCGATTCCTGACCGATTCCGCGGAGAGATGGGGTCGCCTCAATGTAGAGCCAGATTGCAGCGCGACTTCAATCTTCCGCGCAAGATTTTTTGCGGTCCCGCGGCTGTATTTGGAACCGGCGCTGAGCGGGATCGGGATTTTCCTTCGAGAAATGATTTGTGCGTTTGCCTCCCGGGATCTTTGTCCCTAACGAATTCGCATCATGCCGCAGAAATCCGACGATCGCCCGGGCACAAGGCCGTTCCTCGCGCTGGCGCTCGCCACCGCCAACGCGCTCACCGCCGCGGAGATCCCGCAGCCGACGGCGCCCCGCGACGTGGTCATGCGCACCGACTACCAGGGCTGGCCGGACTCCATGGTGCTCAGCAACGGAGTGGTGGAAGCCGTCATTGTGCCGTCGATCGGCCGCGTGATGCAGTTTCGCTTTGCCGGCGAGCCCGACGGACCCTTCTGGGCGAATGCCAGCCTGCTGGGTCAGAAGCTCGACCCGGCGTCCCCGGACTGGGTCAACTTCGGCGGGGACAAAGCCTGGCCGTCGCCCCAGGACGATTGGGCCCGCATCGCGCCGCGGCGCTGGCCCCCGCCAGTCGGGTTTGATGGCCTGCCCATGGAGGCCGTGCGCGAGGGCTCCGCGGTGATTCTGGTATCGGCGGTCGATCCCAGCTACGGCATCCGCGTGCGCCGGCGGATCGAACTCGCGGCCGGCCGCCCGGTGATGACCATCACCACCCGCTTTGAGAAAACCGCCGGTCAACCGATGGAGGTCGGCGTGTGGACGATCACCCAGGTCTGGGATCCCGTGGCCGTCTACGCCGTCCTCCCGGATCCGCCCCGCTCCGGTGCGGGCTATGTCCGCATGTCGGAGGCACTGCCCGCCAATCTGAAGATGGCGAACGGTCTCATCGCGCTCACCCGCGACCCGCACAAGAACCGCAAGATCGGCGTTCGGGCCGCCACCTTGGTGTGGATCGGCCGGAGCGAATTGCTGCGCATCGACTCGGCGCTGGTGCCGGGCGCGCGTTATCCCGACCAGGAGAGCAGCGCGGAAATCTACACCAACGCGGATCCGCTGGCTTATGTGGAACTCGAGATCCTCGGCCCGGTGGAGAAGCTGGCGGTGGGCGGCCACATCGAGCGGCAATCCACCTACACCCTGGCGCACCGCACCGAAAACGATCCCGCGACGGAGATCCAAAAACTTCTCGAACGCTAGGGCGACACACCCATCCTCGCACCGGACGCCGCGCGAAAGTTCCGCCGGTCGCGCGGTGGTTCCACAAAATCTTCCAACATAGTCCATGTCTACCCCGCTCAACTTCCGCCTTATTTGTTCGATCCTGCTCGCCGCGTGCCTCAGCAGGGAGGTCCGCGCTCAAGACAGCGAGATCACCGGCAAAGACATCATCCCCGACTGTCCGCCGTGGGTTCATCACGCGGTCGTATATCAGATCTATCCCCAGACTTTCTACGATTCCAACGGCGACGGGATCGGCGACCTGCCGGGCATCATCCAGAAACTGGACTACGTGAAAAGCCTCGGCGTCGATGCCATCTGGCTGAATCCTTTTTTCGATTCGCCGTTCAATGACGCCGGCTATGACATCCGCGATTACTACCAGGTGGCGCCGCGGTACGGCACCAACGACGACGCCCGGCGGCTCTTCGTGGAAGCGCACCAGCGCGGCCTGAAAGTCCTCTTTGATTACGTCATCAGTTACACCGCCATCGACAATCCGTGGTTTGTCGCCTCGTGCCAGCAGGCGCCCAACCGGTACTCCAACTGGTACGTCTGGACCGACAACGTCTGGAAGTTCGAGCCGGGCAACCGCTGGGTCCACGGCTACGGCCAGCGCAACGGCAATTTCCTCAGCAATTTCTACTGGTCGGAGCCGGCCCTCAACTACGGTTTTGGCGAGCCCCAGCCCGCCAAGAAGTGGCAGCTCCCGACCAACCATCCCGACGTGCTGGCGCTGCGGGCGGAGATGAAGAAGGTCATGCGTTTCTGGATGGACCTGGGCGCCGACGGCTTCCGGGCCGACATGGCGAGCGCGCTGGTCAAGGGTGCAGACCCCCGGCACGACTCCAAGGGCTACTGGCAGGAGGTGCGGCAAATCCTCCGGAAGGACTATCCGGATGCCTTCACGGTCGCCGAATGGTCCCAACCGACGGCGGCTCTCGACGGGGCGTTTCATGCCTGTTTCTACCACTGGATCGATAGTTTCAACGATCTCTACCAGAAGGAAAGTTGGCGCATCGGCAACGGAATGTCCGAGGGCCACAGTTTCTTCGATCGCGAGGGCAAGGGAGACATCGGACCCTTCCTGGCGGAGTATCTGGCCGACCTTCGCGCCACCCGCGCCAAGGGCTACATCTGCCTGCCCTTGGGCAATCACGACCTCGCCCGGCTCAGCAATAATCGGACCGTCGACGATCTCGAGATGATCATGGCGTTCGGCCTTACGATGCCGGGCGTGCCCTTTATCTATTATGGAACCGAGATCGGCATGCGCCAGCTGCACGACCTGCCGCAGATCGAAGGCGCGTACAAGCCGCGCGCCGGAGCCCGCACGCCGATGCAATGGACGGGGGACAAGAACCTCGGCTTTTCGACCGCCGAGCCGGCGCGGCTGTATCTGCCAGTCGACGCAGCCCCCGACGCCCCCAACGTCGCCGCGGAAGAGAACGATCCCGCTTCGCTGCTGAACCGCGTCCGGCAGCTGATCCGACTCAAGCACACCGAGCCGGCTCTGGCCGCCTACGCGGAGTTTGTCCCGCTCTTCGCCCGGAAGAACGCCTATCCGTTTGTCTATGCGCGGTCCAGCGGCGACGATGTGGTGCTGGCCATTTTCAACCCGGCGGCCCAACCCGCGTCGGCCACGATCAGGCTTCCGGTCGATTATCGGGAACTGAGACTCCTGGCCGGAAAGGAAATCAGCCTCACGAAAGGGCAAACGGAACTGAAGATCGATATCCCCGGGCTGAGCTATGCCATTTATCGCGTAACGAAATAGCGCCTGAGCCCGCCCCGGCAGTCCCCCAATCCTCTTCTCCTCACCGGTTCGCGCCACAACGCTCATCCGCCCTTCTCGCACCCCATCCGCCAGTTGCAACCAGGAGCCGACCCGTTCGATCCATGAGAACCTTGTTGATTCTGTCCTTCAGTGCCCTCCTCGCCGGCGTATCATTCGGCCAGGATCCCTACAAAGATCCCGCCCTACCGCTTGACCGGCGGGTGGACGACCTGCTGGGCCGGATGACCCTGGAGGAAAAAGTGGCGCAGCTTCAGGGCTACCGCTCCGACAATCCGCAGGCGTGGGATGACAAGGGGAACTTTGTCGGGGGACGCGACGCCGCGCTTTTGTATCACGGCGCCGGCTCTTTTTTCAGCACGGGCGGAATGCCGCTGGAGCGGTTGTTCCGACTGCCGCCGCGGCAATGGGCCCAGCGGATCAATGCCATTCAGAAGTACATGCTGGAGAAATCGCGCCTTGGCGTCCCCATCTTCGCCTTCGGTGAGGCGGTGCACGGCTTCATGGCAACCGGCGCCACCAGTTTTCCCCAAGCCATCGCCCTCGGCAGCACCTGGGACACGGCGCTGGTGGAGCAGGTGTTCACCGCCGCGGCCTTGGAGGCGAGTGCGCGAGGCACGCGCCAGGTGTTATCGCCCGTCCTAGACTTGGCGCGGGAGCCCCGGTGGGGCCGGACCGAGGAGTGTTACAGCGAAGATCCGTACCTAGTGTCCCAGATCGGCAAGGCGGCCATCTTCGGCCTGCAGGGCAGAGGTCCGATCATCGATCGCCACCATGTGGCGGTGACGCTGAAGCATTTTGCCGGGCACGGGCAGCCCGAGGGCGGGCGGAACATCGCCCCGGTCAACTATTCGGAAAGGGAGTTTCGCGAGACGCACCTGTATCCGTTCGAGGTCGCGGTCAAAGAGGCCCATGCGCAAGCCATCATGGCCTCCTATAACGAGTGGGACGGCGTGCCCAATCATGTGAACCACAAACTGCTGACGGACATCCTGCGGGGCGAATGGGACTTCAACGGATTTGTGATGAGCGATGGCGGCGGCCTGGACGTCCTCTATGAGCAGCACCGCGTGGCCGCCGGCGCGGACGAGGCGGGCGCCCTCGCCCTCGCGGCCGGTCTCGACTACGATTTGCACAGCAAGGGAGCTTTCACCCAACTGGCGGAAGAAGTCAGAGCGGGCAAAATCCCAGTCAGCATCATCGACCGCGCCGTGCGCAACGTCCTGCGGGTCAAATTCGCCTGCGGCCTGT
>JBGOXZ010000179.1:0-6023 GCA_041479395.1 Opitutaceae bacterium | reverse complement strand
GGCGTTGGCGTCGCAGAGCTGCCAGAAGCGTTCCGGGTCGCCGAGATATTTGGCCGCGAGATTATCCAGCCGGTCGCCTTCGACCACGGTGTGTTCCTGCACCAGCGCGAATCGCCCGGGCGGCGGCACGAACCGGCGCCGGATGTACACCAGCGTCCGGCCGTCCGCCGTCATCAGCGTACCCGTGTCAATGCCGCTGTAGCGGCTGTTCGGCGGAAACAGGCTCGGCTTCGCCGGGCCCTGCAGCAGTGCCTGCAACGGATCGCTCATGGAATGCCTCCGATCCCGAGCACGCTCAGCGTGCCGCCGGTGTTCTGCGCCGCCAGTTGCTCTTTCTGCTGTTGATAGGCCATGAACAGGCTGCCGCCTTTCTGGTCGAACCCGAGATCGTCCACGTTCAAAACGCGCATCCCGAGGCTGACCTTCGCCCGGATCGGATTGAGCGCTGTGTCGAACGCCTCCTCGGTGATGCTGAGATCGGTCAACCGCACCGGCACGATCCGGCTTTTACTCCAGATGAAGAGCGTGAGCGGCGCGATCATCGGCGCTATCTCGAGCGTGCCGGACTGCGCGAGCGCATTGTTCGATTGCAGCTGGTCGCTGGTCGGATACACGATCAACTCCAGCGCGGCCAGCTGTGGATGAATCCCGACCGCGGTTGCCTGCGCGTCCGCCGTCTCCAGTTGATCGGTCGCATCGATCTCCGCCTCCAGTTTGATCGTCTCGATCGGCGGGCCCTTCAACCGCAACGCCTCGGACCGGTCCGCGCTTTCGCCCGTCACCCCCTGCGGTTGCAGCGTGCGGGTGACGGTGTCCGGATTGTACTGCAGCACGATGATCCGTTTCACCGTGCCCGAATCCGGGTCGACCAGCACAAGGCCGCCCTTCAGCAGCCGCGGCGAGCCTGGGAAGCCGCTCATATCGTTGTCATCCTTTCCGTCATGGTGTCGCTCTCTTGCTCAAAAACAGCCGGTTGATCAGCGAGCCGATCAACCCCGCGCCCGCCCCGATCAGCGCGCCAATTCCGGCGCCGACGAGACCCCCGGCCATGCCGCCGATCAATGCGCCCAGCGCCGCGCCGCCGGCCATCGCCAGCAGCTCCCGGGCAATGCTGCTGACTGCCTTTCCGATGATGGTCCCAACCTTGACCACGCCCTTGCCAATCCACGTGGCCGCCTTCGCGAAAAACCGGCCGACCGCGCTCGCCAGTTCCACGGCGGCCTCGAACGTGACCGTGACGCTGACGCCGATTTTCGTCTCTTCGGTGCCGGGTCCCGCCGGCTTGCCGGCATGGCCGCTCACAAGCTGCCGCATCAGCGGCGGCAGGTCCGACGCCTTCCCGCTGTATTCGATCTTCAGCTTGATGCCTTCGCCGAGCGGAATTTCCGGCACCGCTGGCAGCTTGGGATCGTTGGCCGCCACGAACGTGAGCGCGCCGGCCACGACGAACGCCACCAGCGGAATGCCTTCCTTGCTGAAGACGTAGGCCTTGGCCGCCGCTTCCAGCTCCTGGCCGAGCTTCGTTTTCCTGAATTCCTCGAAGGCCGCCTGCAGGGCCGTCAGCATCGCCTCCTTCTCGTCCTTGCTCGGCTCCGGTGTCTTCGCCACCGGGCTGTCCGTCGGAAACTTCGGAGCGGCAGGTTCCCCCGTCGGCTCGGCCGCCGCTCCTGCCAGCGGCTTTTCCTTGTCGGGGAGACGGTCCAGCACCGGCAGCGCCAGCGGATTGATGCTCGCCGGCACCTTGGCGCGAAGCTGGTTGAACAGCTCGGTGGCCGTCGGGTAGATGGTCGTCGCTCCGAGCGGCGCACCGTTCGGGAAAATCATATTCAGCCCATCCCGCACGCCCGCGGTCACGCGGAACGGCTTTTCGCTGTTCGATTGCGCCGCCCACATCCGGTTTAGGAAACTCTCCAGCACAATCTCGCCCTGCGACTGTTGCGGCGGTTTCACCTGCGTTGCGCCGATCACCGGCGGCTGCAGGAATCCCGGCGTGCCCGCGGGCGCCACGACCACCCCCTGGCCGTAGCCAGTCACGTTGCCGGCACCCAGCCCAAAGTTCCGCCCGCGGCGCCCGTCGGCGTGAATATGGAGCCGGCTGAAATCGTGATCAAAGCGTGAGGCGCTGCTGCCTTCCGGGGCGGTTTCGAGCGGCGTGGCTGTGGGCGTGTCCCCGCCAGGGAGGGTGCTGTGCGGCGCCGCCGTCGTCGGGGGCGGCGGGTTGGCAGGCGCCTGCGCCGGGGGATTGGTGATCGTGACCGTGACTTCGTCGAAATTGGAACCGCCGGCGCGGTTGGCGACGCGGACGACGATCTGGCCGGGGGTGGTGCCGATCGTCAGCACGCCGGTGGTGGCATTAATGGGACAACCGAGCGCATTGGAGCTGTGGATGGAGAAGTGCAGCGGCCGGCCGGCCGGCAGCGCATCCGCCGCGATCTGGACGGTGGTGGGCGTCCTCCCGCTACTGCGCACGACGGTGGCGGGGGTGGCGCGCGCGTTGCGCACGCCGGTCGGGCCGACATAGGAATCGACCTGCGGCTGATTGTTGTCGCTCACCACGACTTCCGGGCCGCTGCTGCCAAGGCGCAACCGACGTTCATGCTGGATGCTGATGAAATTGGTCCAGCGCGCGTTGGCCGGGGCGGCCGGGCAGTACCAGTGCAGGTCTTGCTGCACGCTGAAGGCCGCGGGCAGCGGGTTGGCCGGCGTCGGATTCGAGGCGCTGGCGATGTGCTGGCCGATGTCGATGCCGTCGTGTCCGATCGTGACGCGGTCTAGCGTGCCGCCGAGGCCACCCGCGCTCGTCAGGAACCAGTTGTTCGTCGCGCCGGGAGTCAGTGTGGCGGTTTGCAACTGGAAAGTCCCGTTGCCAAACGGGATGCCGGTGACGGTGTGATCGGCGGCATCGGGATTGGGGACGTTGGGAAAACGTTCGCCGACGGCGACGCCGGCCAGCGAGGCGACGTTGCCGTCACTGCTGTTGAACACGTGATCAAAGGTCGCCCCGTAATTGTGCGCCGAATTGTTTGGCGGACCGGCGATGGAGGTTGAGGCGATGCCGGTCGGATGGGCGTGCAGTCGCAGCTCCGCCTCAAACCAGGCGCCGCTGCCACCGGTCGCCCGCACCACGATGGTGCCGCCGACTTGGGTCGCGCCGAGCGTGATGTTCCCCGCGGCGTCAATCGACGTGCCGGCGTCAATCGCCGCGGTGCCGGCGCTCAGCGACCAAGTGACCGTCAGGCCGGCCGGTTGGACAATCGCCTGGATCGTCTGCCCGCCGCAGGCGGGCGTGTGAACAACCTGGGTGCCGGTCGAGAAGCGCACTCCGGTCGGATCGGTCGCGGCCGTGGGCTGGGGCGTATCCGCTTGCGTGCCGCCCGGGGGATCACCTTCACCGTCGCCCCGTCCCGCCGTGGCGGGCAGTGGTGGGGTGATTTGAATCCGGTCGAAACGGTGGCGCAGCCGGGGTGGGCCGTTCTCGGCCGGACCATGACCTGCACCTGCGCCAGCATTGGCACCCGCGCCCGCCGCGCTGCCCCCGGCAGCCGGGCGACGCAGCGGGCTCTGCTCAAGGCGCACCGGCGGCGCCGGCTTGGGTGCCTTGGGCTGAAGCTGTGGTTGGATCTTCGTGGCGCCCATGGTGGTCACGCAAACGCGGTCGGTCGTTTTCGCTCGGCGGGGAAGTCGCCCATTTGCCGCGCGCCGCCTTTGACTTGGGCGACGAACGGATCGTAAGCCGACGTGTCCTTTCCCGCCTTCAACTTGATGTAATAGTCGCGCAAAATGTCGCCCTGCTGCTCGGTGTTGAAATCCGTGAAGCGCTTCCCGGTTGCGGACGCGTTGCGCAGCGCCTCTTCGCCGCCGTAGTTGTAGGCCTTCTTGCCGTGCAGCGCCACCCACAGCTTCTCGAGCACCGACACGCCGTGCTGGTACTGCCAGACGTGCGTCAGCTCATGAATCAGCCAGGGCATGAAATCGCTGAATGACTCCTTGAACGTGCCGGGAGGGAAATAGACCGTGTCGAAAGGGGTCCGTGCCATCTGGCCGAGCGCCATGATCGGCGCCTCCGCCAGTTTCACCGCGTTCATGTCGAGGCTGTCGCCGAAAACCAGCTTGGCCTCCGTCCGCTCATCCGACGTCAACGGCCGCTTGTTCGCCGACAGCGCATCGCCGATCGCTAATCCCGCCACGCCGCCGAGCACGCCGCCCACTATGGCTCCAATCGGCCCGCCGACGAGAAATCCCAACGCCGCGCCGCCCGCGACCCCCAGCACGGCGCCGGCGATGTCTCCCAGGATCGAGCGCCGCAACGTTGCGCCCCCGCTTCCCGTTGCGGCCACGTGCACCGGTCCGGCCGCGCCGCCTGCCGCCGTGTCGGCGGCCACATCCGCTTCCCGTTCCGCCGGGCTGTGCGCCGGCTCAACGGCCAACGCTGATCGGCGGGCGCCGCTGCCGTCCTGTTGGGCGACATGCGCCAGCTCGTGCGCCAGCAGCCACTGGCCACGCGGAGTTTGAGGCGCGTATTCGCCGGGGGCGAACACCATGTCGTTCTGAACCGTGTACGCCCGTGCACTGACCGCGCGGGCCGACTCGCCCGCGGTGGCATCGGTGTGCACGCGCACCTGGCTGAAATCGTGGCCGAACTGCGGCTCCAACGCCGCCCGGACTCCGGGGTCGAGCGGCTTGCCGCCCCCGGCGAGCGCGTCTTCAACGATCGGCGGCGCCAGGGTGGCGGAATCCGCGCCATCCTCCGCTTTGCGCATCAGCAGCGAGGCGCCCTCCTTGGGCTTCATGCCGGGGATCTGCAGCGGATTCAGCGGGTCGACGCTCTTCATTCGTGAAAAGCTTTTCCAGAATTCTTCATCGGCCTTGCGTTCCGCGGGCGTCTTCAAGCCTTCGCTGAACTTTTCCTGCTCCGCCCGGAGCCTGGCCGTTTCGGCGCGATATTTCTCGCTCTCCGTCATCGCCGGCTTCTTCTTGCCCGCGTCTTCGCCGCCCCCGAAGGTGTAGGTGAAGGAAATGGCCGCCTTGGTCGGGCTGCGCACCGGGCCCTCGTAAGTGATCTGCATCTTCAGCCCGGGAGCGAGCGCATCCAGGGGGATCTCCGGGAGCCCGATGGGCAGCTCCTTGTTCTTCGCCACGATGGCGGTCACCGCGCCGGCCGCGGCGGTGCCGGCGATGATCTGGCCGGGCAATGTCGCGATGAAATCCTTCCCCAGCGTCGTCGCCTTGTCCTTCAGACCCTTGCCGACATCCGTTTCCAGAAAAGCCTCGCCGACTTTCTTGGCGGCGTCGGCGTATTTCTCCGTCTCGGACGGCGGCTTGCCCGTGTCGTCGCGTTGCACGCGCGCGAACCGGACCGGCGTCATTGACCCCGCGGGGGCCGACGGGGGGAATCTCCATGGCGCGCGCCAGCTCATCGGTCCAGCCCTCCATGGATCGCGCCCGCGATCTGCGCACCGACCGCGCCGGGCTTGGCTCCATTCGCCAGGCGGAACGAGCCGCCATCCACACGCTCGCGCGTCCGGCTGCGCGCCAGCGTGGCCGGCAGCGGCTGTTCGGCCAGCAATCGCGCCAATTCCTGTTCGACGGCCGCACCGATACTGTGCCGGTCGCCCGGCGCGAAGCCGTGCAGCACGAGATTCTCGACATGCAGGCGGATCGATGGCGGCGATTTCATAGCCAGCCCCCAATCTCCGTCTCGGTGAGCGGTTTTTCGATTTTGGCGTACTCGGTGTGGGCCGCCCGCAATACGTGTTTCATCCGCACCGGTTCTTCCGCGTCCGCGGCGAGGAAGGCGGCATTGAGCGCGATGTTGCGGATGTTGCCGCCCGCGACGTTCAGCCGCGCGAGGCGGGCCAGGTCGAGCCCGTCGACCGGTGTGGCCGCCGGGAACATGCGCCGCCAGATTTCGACGCGCTCGCGGACGTCGGGGAAGGGGAATTGCACCACGAAGCGGAGACGGCGCAGAAAAGCGGCATCGAGCGACTCCTTCATGTTGGACGTGAGGATGGCGAGCCCGCGAT
>JBGOXZ010000178.1:0-6033 GCA_041479395.1 Opitutaceae bacterium | reverse complement strand
TGGCCGATGCCGTGAACCTGGCCGGGACGGCCGCGACCGAACCCGCGCCGGCCGGCGCCTGACACCAGCAGCGATCCCAACGACGTCTTGGCGGAGGGGGGGGGTGCCCATGGCAGCAGAAGTCAGCCAATGGTTGCCAAATGCATCCGCGGCTGCGGCGAACGTCGATGCCGCGTCATGCCGCGGACGGGTGCGAGGGGTCCGGCCAGGCGGCGGGACAGGTTGGTGGCCGGGCTACGGGCTTTTCCTCGCCACAAGACGCTTCACGATGGACGGCGTGACGTCGACGACCCGCGCGCCCGTCGCATGATAGAGCGGCGCTTCCACGATGATGTCCACGCCCGCTTCCTTGGCGATGGCCGGCCAGTCCTCCTTGAGCTCATCGAGGATGTTTTTCAAGGGAGCGTCACCCGTGAGCTGTTTTTGAGCGAGGGCCTGCATGGCCGCGAGCTCGCGGTCGATCTGGTCGGCCTTGGTTGCATCGCCGGCCGCCACCGCCTTGTTCTGCTCTTCGAGCTTGGCCTGCATCTTCGCCTTCCAGACGGCGGTACGGTAGAAAACCTGCACGACGGTGTTGCGGCTGAAAATTCCGACGGTGACCTTGGACTCCGCGCCGGATTGGGCGCGGGCCCAGGGAAGAGTGCAGGACAGCAAGCCAACGACTGCCGCCGCACGGGCGAGAGCCGCCGGGGAGGGGTGTGGTATCATGTCTTGATCCTCGGTTGTCGGGCGCCGGGGCAAGCAGCCGGGGGAACCACGGCGCTGTCCGGAGTTTGCCCAAAAGGAAATGCCGGAGCGAGCGCCAATTTGGCGGCAGCCGGTCGGCCAGCGGCGGGCGCGATGCCGGCCTAGGCGATAAGATCAGGCGGCACGTTGGCGAGCGCCTCCTCCATCGTGGTGACGCCTTCCTTCACCTTGAGCATCGAATCCTGGTGGAGCGTCTTCATGCCGGTCCGCATGGCGATGCGCTTGATCTCGGCCGTCACCTGTTCCTTGTTGATGGCCTCGGTGAGTTCCTCGCTGTTGACCATCAGCTCATGGATGCCGACGCGGCCTTTGAAGCCGCTGCCGCCGCAGAGGTGGCAGCCATGGGGATTGGATCTAAAGATCTGGCCGCTCCAGCCAATGGCCTTCTCGATGATCTCTTTCTCCCGGTCTTTCGGCTCGTACGGCTGCCGGCAGCTCCTGCACGCGCGGCGCAGGAGGCGCTGGGCGCAGACGCAGACGAGGGAGGCGGATATGTTGAACAGCTCCGCGCCCATTTCGCTGAAACGCGCGATGGTGGAAGGCGCGTCGTTGGTGTGGAGCGTGGAGACAAGCAGGTGGCCGGTGAGCGCGGCCTCGATCGCGATCTCGGCGGTCTCCTTGTCGCGGATCTCGCCGACGAGGATGACATCGGGGTCCATGCGCAGGTAGCAGCGGAGCGCGCGGGCGAAGGTGAGGCCGATCTGGCGGTTCATCTGCATCTGATTGATGCCGACCAGGGTGTATTCGATCGGATCCTCGGCCGTCTGGATGTTGATGTCGGGCGAGTTGATCTCGGAGAGCGCGGAGTAGAGCGTCATCGACTTGCCCGACCCGGTGGGGCCGCAATGCAGGATCATGCCGTAGGGCTGGCGGATGCACTCGCGGTACCTGGCGAGGTTCTCCTCGGAGAAGCCGAGGGCGGTGAGGGGCAGGGTGCTCTTCTGCTTGTCGAGGATGCGCATGACCACCTTTTCGCCGAAGTTCATCGGGCCGGTGGCGACGCGCAGGTCGATGTCGATGTTTTTCTTCGTGAATTTCTTGAAGACGATGCGTCCGTCCTGCGGCAGCCGGCGCTCGGCGATGTCGAGGTTGCACATGATCTTGAGGCGGCTGACGAGCGCATTGGTCACCTGCCTGGGCAGGCGGAGTTTTTCCTGGCAGAGGCCGTCGATGCGGTACCGGACGAGGAGTTCCTTCTCCAGCGGTTCGACGTGGATGTCGGATGCCCCGGTGATGTAAGCGTCTTCGATGATGCGGTTCGCCAGCTGGATGATGGGAGCGGAGTCTTCGCTCTCCAGTTCCTCGGCCTTCATATCGCCGCCGGTGGGCGAGTAGGCGGCGCCGATCAGCTCGGCGACCCCGGCGATGTCGACATCGCTGGCCGCGGCCGCCCCCTTGGCCGATTCCCGGAAATGCTTTTTGATCAGCTGCTCGATCAGCGTGGCGGGCGCGACACGCACCTCGTCGATGGTCAATTCGCCGGCCTGCTGGAACGCCTCGCGTTTGGCGTAATCCAGCGGGTTGGCCATGAGCACCGAAACCGTGGTCGCGCCGGTTTTTCTCACCGGGAAGACGCCCTCGCGCCGGATGATCGCCTCGCCGATCAGGTCGACGATTTTCGCATCGACCTCCACCTCCTCGAGTTTGGCCACCAGCGGCAAGTCGCAGAACTTGGCCACGAACTTGGCGGTATCTTCCGCGCTGAGCTGGAACTTCGGATCCAGCATGCGCTGGATCAGCGCGGCGGAGTATTCGGCCAGTTCCTGAAGGATGGGGAGGTCCTTCTGCTCGAACTGGCCGTTGGTGCCGGCGTGAATCTCCTTGTTGAGCAGCTGGATGGCGCCGATGACGATGTTGGTTTTCAGCGGCACGGTGAGCATCGAGCGCACCTCGAAGCCCGTGTTCATCTTCTTGAGCGAAGCGGCATCGGGGCCCTTGCTGGTGAAAAAGAGCGGCTGGCCGGATTCGATGACCTTGCCGACGTTGCCGGTGCCCTTCGGCAGCCGCATCTGCAGGAGCTTCTCGGCGGATTGCTTGAACTGCTGCTCCTTGGCCTTGTCGTTGCCCCACAGCGTGGGCGAATAATAGACGTGGCGGAAGCAGATCTGGTCGCCCTCGACGAGGTAGAACGTCATCGACTGGCACTGCAGCTGTTCGACCGCCTTGGTGGCGGTTAACTCGATCACGGAATCGAGATCCGCTCGGCTGGGCGCCGGCTTGGAAAGGATCTTGAGGAGGAGGGAGCGCCGAAGCTGACCGAACAGGGTGGGGGTGGGCATGGGTGGAAATGCGGCGAAACCGCAGCGCGGGCGGGCTGATTCTAGAATTGCCACAGCCGAAGGTGCCCCGCAATGAGAAATATCGCCGAACCGGCCCTGCCGCGGGCAGTCCGGGAGGCGCGCATGCTGACCTGGCTCAAACAGATTCTTCGCGGCGGCGGCAGTCGGCCGGCGCCGGCCGGAGGCGACGGTGCCGCGGGCGAGCGGCTCGCCGCCGAGTTTCTTCACGGGCGGCAGGGCTACGTGATTGTCGCGCGCAACTGGCGCAACCCGCGCGACGAGCGCGAGGAGATCGACCTGGTGTGCCGTGACGGCGACGTCCTGGTGTTCGTGGAGGTGAAGTCGCGCCCCGACACCGCATTGGTGCGCGGGTATTTTGCGGTCGACCGGCGCAAGAAGAAGGTGCTGCGCCGGGCCATCCATGCCTATCTCACGCGGCTGCGCACCCGGCCGCGCACGTTTCGGTTCGACGTGGCGGAGGTCGTCACCAGCGCCAAAACGCCGCCGCAGGTGCTGCACTTCCAGAACGTGCCGCTCTTCCCCAAGGGCTACCACGTGCTGCGGTAGCGCCGCGAGCCGCCGGTTCGGCGTTTTGGGTTTTGAGTTTTGGGGGCTTGCGCGCCATCTTTGACGCCCTCTTCATGAGCAAAGCTTCCCGCCATCCTTTTCTGCAGGGTTTGAGCAAGCATCGCGGCGTGCCGCCCACGGTCATCGTCATCTTCGGCGCCTCCGGCGACCTCACGGCGCGCAAGCTCATCCCGGCCATCTACAACCTCGGCCAGGACAACCTGCTCCCGCCCGACTTTTACCTGGTGGGCTTCGGCCGCCGACCCGTTCCCGACGAGGAATTCCGCGGGCACGCGGAGGCGGCGGTCAAGGAGTTCTCGCGTCGCGAGCTCAATCCCGAGGTGTGGCGCCGCGTCGCGCGCCACACCGTCTACCTCGGCGGCGGCTACGACGAGCGCGCCGCCTTCGACCGCCTGCAGGCCCTCCTCCAGCAATTCGAGTCGCAGGCCGCCCGCGAGCTGCAGGCGGTTTTCTACATCTCCACGCCGCCGTCGGTCTTCCGGCCGATCCTCGAGAACCTCGGCGCCTCCGGCCTGGCTGGGCGCCACCTGGGCACGCCCCTGCAGTCGAAAGTCGTGATCGAGAAACCCTTTGGCCGCGACCTGGCGTCGGCGCGCGAGCTCAACCGGGTGATCGCCGGCGTGTTTCAAGAGCCGCAGGTCTTCCGCATCGACCACTACCTCGGCAAGGAGACCGTGCAGGATCTCCTCGTCCAGCGCTTCGCCAACGCGATTTTTGAACCGCTCTGGAACCGGAATTTCGTCGAGAGCGTGCAGATCACCGTGGCCGAGGACGGCGGCGTTGGCGCGCGCGGCGGCTACTACGAGCAAAGCGGCTGCCTGCGCGACATGATCCAGAACCACACCATGCAGCTCCTCGCGCTGACCGCGATGGAGCCGCCCGTGTCCCTCGATCCGGAAGCGATTCGCGATGAGAAGGTGAAGCTGCTCCGGGCGATCCAGCCCCTCGCTCTCGGGCCGGATGACGACGTGGCGCGCGCGCAGTACGCCGCCGGCCTCGTCGGCGGCGAACCGGTGCCGGGCTACCGGCAGGAGGCAGGCATCGATCCGCAGTCGGCCACCGAGACGTTCGCGGCCCTGCGCGTCGCCATCAACAACTGGCGCTGGGCCGGCGTGCCGTTCTACCTGCGCTCCGGCAAACGCCTCGCCCGCCGGGTCACGGAGATCGCCATCCAGTTCAAGCGTCCGCCCGGCACGCTCTTCGCCGACGACGAGTTGTTCAAGCTCGCGGCCAACACGCTGGCGTTCCAGATCCAGCCCGACGAGGGCAGCACGGTCCTGCTCAATGCGAAGATTCCCGGACTGGAAACGCGCACCCAGCCGGTCAAGATGCACTTCCGTTACGCCACCACGTTCGGGTCCAACACGCCCGAGGCTTACGAACGCCTGGTGCTCGACGCCATGATCGGCGACGGCACGCTCTTCATCCGGGGCGACGAGACCGAGGCATCGTGGAAGCTCGTCACGCCCATCCTCGAGCAGTGGCAGACACGCCCGCGCGCGGGGCTGGACAGCTATCCCGCCGGTTCGTGGGGTCCAAAGTGCGCCGACGCGCTGGTCGCCCCGCGCGGCCACGAATGGAGGAAGCCGTGAGCGTGGCCGCTGAAACCCCGCTGGGTTTGGCCGCCGGGCGCATGGGAATCCGGACGCGCCAGCGTACGGGAAGAGCATCCGGGGTCTCGCAACTTTGGCTGCGGCAAAATGTGCATTCCTCGTGACCACCGTGTTTGACGTCCTGCCGGGTCTCGAGGTGCCCGTGAGCGGCATCGCCCGGAGCCTGGCGCGGCTGTGGGAAAGCAGTCCGGAGGATGGTGGCAGGGCGCCGTCGGAATTCCGCGCGTCGCAGATGAACCTCGTGCTGCACATCGGGCTGCCGACCCCGCCCGATGATGGCGTGGCGCAGTTCAACGCCGCGCTCCGCTTCACCGAGCGTTACCCGGCGCGCATCCTGGTGCTCTGCCCGCGCGCGGAGGGCGGCGCCGATCTCGCGATGCGCGCGAAGATCTACAGCGAATGCTTCATCGGCAAATCGCGCCACGAGATGAGCTGCATCGAGGCGGTGATGCTCAGCTATCCGCAGGAGCGCCGCGCCTTCCTCGAGGATCAGGTGTCGATCATCGTCGAGGCGGACCTGCCCATCTACTACTGGGTCCACCGCATGTCGCAGGTGCACAAGATCGCCAGCTACGAGTGGCTGCTGCGCAATTCCGACCGCTTCCTGCTCGACACCGCCGTCTCCACGCCGGAGGCGCGGATCTACCCCTGGCCGCGGCCCGACGGCTTCCGCGACCTCGTGCACGCGCGGCTGCTGCCGGTGCGGCAGTCGATCGGCCAGTTTCTCAGCGCCTACGCCCCCGCGGCGATCGTCGCCGGCCTCCGGGAGGTCACGGTGGCCTGCCGCGGGGAGTATGGCGCCGAGG
>JBGOXZ010000177.1:0-6035 GCA_041479395.1 Opitutaceae bacterium | reverse complement strand
GTAATAGCCCCAGCTCGAAGGCAGGAAGTCGCGCGCCAGCGAGGTGCAGATGATCACAAAGCGCTCCATCCACATGCCGACATTGACCAGGATGGCGAGGACCCAGACCATCGCGGTATTGCGGCGCACGGCCTTGAACCAGAAGAACTGCGGCACGACGACGTTGCAGGTGACCATGATCCAGTAGGCCCAGGCGTAGGGGCCGAACGCGCGGTTGATGAAGGCGAAGCCTTCGTTCGGGTTGGCGCTGTACCACGCGATGAAGAACTCCATCAGGTAGGCGTAGCCCACCATCGAACCCGTCGCCAAGGTGATCTTGCACATGTTGTCGATGTGGTACTGCGTCACCAGATCCTCCAGTTTGTACACGGCGCGCAGCGGCAAAATGAGCGTGAGCACCATGCCGAAGCCAGAATAGATCGCACCCGCGACGAAATAGGGCGGGAAGATCGTCGTGTGCCAGCCCGGGATCAGCGAGACGGCGAAGTCGAACGACACGATCGTGTGGACCGAGAGCACCAGCGGCGTCGCAATGCCGGCAAGAATCAAATACGCCATCTCGTAGTTGCTCCAGTGGCGGTTGGAACCCCGCCAGCCCATGGCGAACAGCCCGTAGAGGAAGGCCCGCATCCGCTGGCCGGCCGCGGTGAACCGGTCGCGCAGCACCCCGAGGTCGGGAATCATGCCGACGTACCAGAACAACACCGACACCGTGCCATAGGTCGAGATGGCGAACACGTCCCACTCAAGCGGCGAGCGGAAGTTCTGCCAGATGCCGTTCGAGTTCGGGAGCGGGAACAGGTACCAGGCGAACCACACGCGGCCAGTATGGAAGACGGGAAAAATGCCGGCGCAGACGACCGCGAAGATCGTCATCGCCTCCGCGGCGCGGTTGATGGAGGTGCGCCACTTCTGGCGCAGGAGGCACAGGATCGCCGAAATCAGGGTGCCCGCATGGCCAATGCCGATCCAGAAGACGAAGTTGACGATGGCCCAGCCCCAGTTGACCGGGCTGCGGAGACCCCACACGCCAACACCGGTACCGACCAGATAAGTGAGACCGGCGACCGTGAACGAGGCGACGAAGGCCGTGACGGCGAAGCACACCCACCACCACCTCGGGGTCGGCTCTTCGACGATGCCGCAGATCTTGTCGGTGATCCACGCGAAGCTGCGGTTGTTTTCGACGAGCACCCGACGCGGCAGGACGGCGGGCTTCACCTCGGCCAGAATGGCCGGCGCCACGGTTGCGCTGGTTTCCGCGTGATTCATGGCTGATTTCCGATCCGGCCGGTCTCAGGCATCCCCTCTCCGCTCCCCGCACCCGCGGAGTGATTCTTGATGTTGTATTCGCGCCGGCTCAGCGGCAGGTCGGCGTAGTCCGGCATCCGTGGGTTGGGATTGCGCAGTTTGCCGAGGTAGGTCGTGCGCGGGCGGATGTTAAGATAGCCGAGCACGGCATAGGTGCGCGACTCCGCCTTGGCTCGCGAGACCGCGCTGCCAGGATCGAGCAGATTGCCGAAGACGATCGCCTCGACCGGGCAGGCCTGCTGACAGGCGGTCTTGAAGGCGCCCTCGGGAACGAGGACATCGCCCGGGTTGCCCGCCTGCGCCGCCTTCACCTTCTGCTGGATCTTGGCGTTCTCGATCCGCTGGACGCAATAGGTGCACTTCTCCATCACGCCGCGCATGCGGACGGTGACCTCAGGATTGCGCACCATCTTGAGGAGTTCAGGCATATCCTTTTGATGGCCCAGCGGTCCCAGGTACAGCGCGTCGGTCGCGCGTTTGTTCCAGTCGAAGTAATTGAATCGGCGAACCTTGTAGGGACAGTTGTTGGCGCAGTAACGCGTGCCGATGCACCGATTGTACGCCATGACGTTGAGGCCTTCGTTGTCATGCACCGTGGCGTTGACCGGGCAGACCGTTTCACAGGGCGCCAGTTCGCACTGCTGGCAGGCCATGGGCTCAAGGGACACCTGCGGATCCTCGGGAATCTCGCGGTTGCCCTCCCCGCCGAAGGGCGCCGCGTCGATCCGGCCGTCGGAATAATAGCGGTCAATGCGGATCCAGTGCATCTCGCGGCCGCGCAGCACCTGGTCCTTGCCGACGATGGGGATGTTGTTCTCCGCCTGGCAGGCGATGACGCAGGCGTTGCAGCCGATGCAGGTGTTGAGGTCGATCGACATGCCCCACTGGTGCAGGCCGTCAAATTTCGGTGGCTCGTAGAGCGAGTTGCCGCGCGGAATCTCCGTGACCTTCTCGGTCAACGGCAGCTGCGCGCTCTCCCGGTCGTAGGGCGGGCTGTGCGGTTCGAGGCCGATTGCCGCAACGAACGCGGGGTTGCGTTTGAATTCCTCGACATTGGCCTCCCGAATGATGTCGCGGCCCTCCATCGACCAGTGCTCCTGCGTGTTCGCGAGGGCGTACCGTTTGCCCGGAACCACCGCGAGCGTCGCGCCGACGGCGACGTGCATCGCGTCGCTGGTGCGCAGGGGGTAGGCGTTGAAACCCGCGCCGGTGCCGACGCGGCCGGCCTGCGTGCGGCCGTAGCCGAGGGGCACGATGAGGGTGTAATTGGAAAGACCCGGCTGAATATGCAACGGGCCCTGAAGGGTGCGCCCACCCAGCCTGATCTCGCCGACGCGGGCCTGCTCCTTGCCGAGTTCAAAATCGGCGGCCTCGACGCGCGCCACCGGCAGGAGTCCGCTGAACCCGGGAAGGATGTTCAATTCCTTCGCCAGACGCGGCGAAATGAGAATGGCATTGTCCCACGTGAGCCGGGTGATCGGATCGGGGCATTCCTGCAGCCAGCCGTTGTTGGCGAAGCGCCCATCGTCCACCTTGCTGTCGGCGACAAAGCGCACCTCGAGGTTCTGCAGACCCACCGTCGGTGATTTGGGCGCACCTTCCAAAATGGCGGCGGGAGCATCGGCGCGCGGCTGGAGACCCTCCACCGGTCGATGGGCCGTGCCGGCCAGCAGGCCGTCGTGCAAGAAGCGCCGAAAAGTTTTCTCGGGTTCGCCGCCCGCCAGCTTGGTGACCGTGTTGTAGACGAGCGTGTAGGGGTCGGTGACTTCCTCCCCGAGGATCCGGGCCAACAGGGCGAGCTCGGACATCCCGTCGAACAGCGGGAGAATCATCGGCTGGACCGGCACAACGGTTCCGTCGGCGGTCCGCGCATCGCCCCACGATTCGAGGTAATGCGTCGCGGCAATGTGGACGCGCATCGCCGACTCAACGGCGGAGGTCTCGTCGACGTAGTAGCCATGCCGGATGACCTCCGGCACCGATTTCTGCAGGGCGGGCCAATCGAGATCGACCGGCGCATTGTAGGCCGGGTTGCCGCCGAGGATGACGAGGGTCTTGACCGAACCCGTCTTGATGGCGGCGGCGAGCTGCTGGATGGTCGCTACGGCGGACGCCTCCGCCGCGACAAAATCAATCGTCCGGCCGATATTGCCGAGCGCCGCATTCATCAGATAGGCGAGCGCGTGCACCGCCGCGGGCTGATGCGCCCCCGCGACGACAAGACTCTCCCCCTTGTGCGCGAGCAGGTCGGCGGCGCACTCGGCGATCCATTCCGGTTTGACATCGAGGGCCTGCGTGAGCGGGGCGTAGGCGTCGGTGCCAAGGACCCGGCCGGCGAGCGCCGCGGCGAGCGCCGGCACGTGGCTGCTGGCGAGGCGCAACCGGTGATCGGCCATGGCGCCGGTGACCGTGAGCCCGCTCTCCGCCACATAGAGGCGGTTCATGCGATCGGCGTCTTCCTTGCCGGTGACCCGGCGGCCCTGCGCAAAGGCGCGCGCATAGCCCAGCGCGTCGGGCCCGGCCTGCAGAAAATCGCAATCCAGGCTCACAATGCGCCGGGCCCGGGCGAAGCGGTAGACCGGTTTCACGTCGCGGCCGAAGGCCGCGCGTGCGGCCTCCACCGGCGGTTCGTCGACGACCGGCTCGTACTCCGCCCAGATCGCCGCGGGGAATCTCCCTTTCAATCCGGCCACGAGCGCAGCGCGCGTCGGGGAACTGGACGACTCGGCGAGAAACGCCAGGCCGGCCTCGTGGGCGGCAGTGAATTTCTCGCGGATCGAGCCGAGCAGATCGTTGAGCGCAGCGACATGAATCTCCGCGCCATCCTTCAGGTGGGTCGTGGCCCGGTCGGGATCATAAAGGTCGAGCACCGAAGCCTGGGCCAGCAGACTGCTGGCGCCGCCGTGCGGCGCGTAGGAAGGATTGCCCTCGAGCTTGGTCGGACGGCCCTGGTAGGTCTCGGCCACGAGCGGGATGGCCGCGCGCCGCAGCGGCATGGCGGTGGCAAAATACAGCGGCAGACCATCCTTCACCTCTTCGACGGATTTGCCGTAGGGCAGGATGTAGGCCTCGGGCCGGCGGCAGCCGGCGAGGCCGATGCCGCCGAGGGCGAACGAGGCCGCCATGAGTTTGAAGAATTGGCGGCGGTCCACGCCGTCGAGCTGCGCCGCCCCGGCGGGAAACTCGCGCTCCAGGTACGCGCGGAATCCGGGCGTGTCGGCCAGCTCGTCCAAGCTGCGCCAATAGCGCGGGCCGTTCAGCTCGCGTTCCGAGGGGGCGGGATGTTCGACCGGGCGCTTCATCGGTGGCAGCCGGAGCAGCTTTCCGGCGGTTTGACCTTCCAATCGTGGACGAATTTCGCCGCCTCCGCGGTCCGGCCCTGGGCGGCGAGGGTCGGTGCGTCGGGATTGTAGACCTCGGACGGAGCGCGGAGGAACGCCGCGGGGTCGCGGTGGCAGTTGAGGCAGAACTTCATGCTGAGCGACTGGGCGTGGACCACGACCGGCATCTGGTTGACTGGCCCGTGGCATTCGACGCAGCCGATGCCGCGGTTCACATGCACCGCATGATTGAAGTAGACGTAGTCAGGCGCCTGGTGCACCTGCACCCACGGCACCGGCTCGCCGCTTTCATAGCTCGCGCGGACGACGGCCAGCAACTGGCTCTGCGGTTTGACCAGCTTGTGGCAGTTCATGCACGTCTGCGAGGTCGGAAGGTTGGCGAAGCCCGACTGGTCGACGTTGCTGTGGCAGTACCGGCAGTCGAGGCCGAGCTGGGCGACATGCAGGCTGTGGTCATAAGGCACCGGCTGCACCGGCGCGTAGCCGACCCGAAGATACTTGGGCGTGCAATAGTAGGTCACCCCCGCCGCGACTGTTCCGCTCAACACAACCAGGTAGATGATGAGCTGCAGCGGGAGCGAGTTGGACCACTTCGGGAAGACGTGCGACATAGGCCGGGTCGGCTCTGGTGGAACGCCGGAAGCGGGCTAAACCGGGTCCGCGCGGCGCGGCACGGAGCGAGGCTCAGGCCGGGGCGCAAAGGGCGCGGCCGGGCGGGTGATCTTGGGCGGGGGCGCGGATCTCGCCCACAAGCGGGGCGCCCAGCCGGTGGCGGCCACCAGCCCCAACCATCTGGCAAGAAAAGTCTTTCGCGAACAGTGCTGGTTCACGGATGCGTTGCGACGTGATTAAGGTCAAAAGAAGAACAAGCGCAATGGGTTCCGCCATGTAAACCAAAATTTGGCCGGGCGCAGCACGTTCCCTGAATCATTAGACAACACTGTGCATCCATTGCCGCAGCTAATCGCAAAATAATGACAAAATTTGCGCACCGCCGGCGTGGCGCGCGGCCGGATCCTTCCCTTTCATCCGGGCCGATTCGCGGGGCGGCCGACCCGGTCAGAGGAACACGCCGTCCCGCATCGGCCGCACGGTGTCGCAGCGGCCGGCGATCTCGGGATTGTGGGTGACGATGATGACGGCTGAGCCGTAATCCTTGGCGAGCTGCGTGAGCAGATCGAAGACGATGCCGGAGTTCTTCTGGTCGAGGTTGCCGGTGGGTTCGTCGGCGAGGATGATCGAGGGTGCATTGGCCAGGGCGCGGGCGATGGCCACGCGCTGCTGTTCGCCGCCGGAGAGCTGCGTGCCCAGCCGGTGGCTCTTGTCACCGAGGCCGACCCCGGCGAGGAGCTGCTGCGCCCGCGCGCGCATTTCGGCTTCGGT
>JBGOXZ010000176.1:0-6039 GCA_041479395.1 Opitutaceae bacterium | reverse complement strand
GCAAATATCACCCGCCAACAAGGGGGTGTTCGGGACTACATCGCCGTTTTGCCCATTTGCCGTACTGCTCTCAGAGGTAAGCGTCCATCGACCGACCACGAAAAAACGTGATTTTGCCCTTCGACTGACGAACTCGGGCTAAGGCCGGCAGGCGCCACGGAGAATCTCAGGGCAATGGATCCCTCCAGACCTTTGCGGGCTTCGCGCCTGCCGGCCATAGCTCTCAGAGCGACGGCTGGTCCATTGCGTGAGGTCCATGAACTCCGATCCGGACTTCGTCGCCGCTCGCAAGGATTTTGACCTACAGTAGTACAGAGCTTTGATTGGGCGTTCACCGAGAGATCCTTCTTCCTCAGTGACCTCTTTTCCTTTCTCGGTGATCTCTGTGACGAAAAATGCACGGAGAAAAGTGTCAGAGGCCTTTGCGGTTCTCACCACCGCCTTCATCTTTCCCGTGATCGCACCGTGCCGGGTTCAGCAGCTCCACCCAACGCTCGACGACCATCCTTGGCCTCTGGGATCTCTGTGGCAAAAGTCGAACTGCGGAAAACAACCTCATCGCTCCATGAAAACATCACCCCGCTTCCTTCTCCTGCTCGCCAGCTCGCTGCTTCTCTGTCTTTCGCCAACGTTCGGCGCCGACCCGTCCGCGCCTGCGTCAGCGACGGCGGGCGAAACCCCGGCCAGGCCGGCCGGCAAGGAAGCGCTGAAAGCCGAACTCGCCCGGATGGAGGACGTCTTCTGCGCCATGGCAAAAGAGAAGGGCATCCTGGCCGCCTTCGAGTATTTCGCCGCGCCCGACGTCGCCTTCGTTGACACGGATCCGCGCCGGTTCCGCGGCCTGGCGGCCGTGCGGGAGCGGATGGGATCGGACCAGCCGGGCGTCTCGGTGACGTGGGCAGCCATGTTCACCGATGTTTCCGATGATGGCACGCTCGGCTACAACTGGGGCCGCTACGAGTGGCGTCTACCGGGCGCTGACGGCAAGGAGCGCGTCCGGACCGGCTTCTTTCTCACGATCTGGAAGCGCCAGCCCGACGGTACCTGGCGTTACGTCATGGACAACGGCGCGCCGGACCGGCCTGCCCCGCCACCTCCGCCCAAACCAGAAGAAAAAGCTAAACCCTAAGCGCCGACTTGTAGGAAGCCTGCTCGCAGGCGATTTCTCCTCTGCAATCGCGAGCAAGCTCGCTTCCTACACTCACGGGAGCTTTGCGTCCTCGACCTTTTTCGCCTGGGCGGCGCGATAGTCGTCCAGGGCCTGTTTGATTTTGGCGTCGCTGAGCGCGAGTACCGCCGCTGCGAACAGGGCGGCGTTGATGGCGCCGGGTTTGCCGATGGCGAACGTTGCCACCGGAATCCCACCCGGCATCTGCACCATGGAAAGCAGTGAATCGAGCCCATTGAGCGAGGCCGATTCCATCGGCACGCCGAGCACCGGCAGCGGCGTGAGGGCTGCCGCCACCCCCGCCAGGTGCGCCGCGCCGCCCGCGCCGGCGATCACCACCTGCAGGCCGCGATCGCGGGCTGATACGCCCCAGTCATACATCAGCTTCGGGGTGCGGTGCGCGCTGATCACGCGCTTTTCGTACGGAACGCCGAGCCCCTCGAGCGTCTGCGCCACATGCCGCATTGTCTCCCAGTCCGATGTGCTGCCCATGATAATGCCGACGAGTGGCCGGCCGGAGGTTGAGGATTGAGGATGCGGTTGCGTCGCCACAGCGGCTCCGACGATGACGCACAGACCGCGGAAACTTCAACCCAAACTTTAGACCTATACCCAGCCGGTGGCATTTGAGGTGTAGGAAGCGCGCTTGCGCGCGATAAAACCTCCTGCAGCCTGATGACGACTTTCCCAATGCCCCACCCGAGAGGCTATTCGGTCCTTCGCCGCGGACGTTACTCCACTCCCGGTTGCGTCTACTTCCTCACGATCTGCACGGCCGATCGCGTCAAGGCGCTCACCTATCCAGACGTCGGTGCTGCCGTTCAGCAAGAAATCCTACGGATGTCATCGGAAGACGTCTGGCATGTTCGAGCCTTCACGCTCATGCCTGACCACGTTCATCTTCTGACGGAACTGGGTAAATTTCTGTCATTGTCGCAGGCGATTGCCCGCTTGAAGGCAAAAACCAAGACTGCGCTGCTGGCCCGGGATGCAAGATGGCAGGAGAATTACTTCGATCAT
Organism: Opitutaceae bacterium; assembly: GCA_041479395.1. Taxonomy (GTDB): domain Bacteria; phylum Verrucomicrobiota; class Verrucomicrobiia; order Opitutales; family Opitutaceae; genus Fen-1467. Next base: position 3,851 of record JBGOXZ010000176.1, on the reverse strand, counting down.
CGCATGGCCGCGAGCGAACCTGTTCTTCCGGTTCTGCTCTACGTATACCTGAATCCGTACCGAAAATCTCTGATCAAGACGTCAGAACGATGGCCGTGGTTTTATTGTCACGAGGGTGAATGGCGGTGGTTCAAAGACCATTTGGCTGACAGTTTACCCGAGCCGGCCTGGCTCATGTAGATACACGATCGCGCGCAAGCGCGCTTCCTACACAAGTCCCCTGCTGGCCGGCCGCCGTCAGATCAGCGAAATGCTCTTCGGCACCTTGACGATGGTCGTGCCGGCGATCTTGTCATGCCACGACTGCCTCTCGTCGTCAAAGGCCACCCAGATGAAGCCAAGCCCGATGACCGCGAGCGAGAGGAAGCCGGCAAGCGCCCGCACGATGGCCACGCTCCAATCCACCTTGCGATCGTCGAGCCGTACCACCTTGAGACCGCAGATGATGCCGCCGATGGTGGTGCCGCGCAGGGCCCACAACAGGACACAATAGGCGGCAAAAAGCAGCAGGAACAACGAGCCGACATGGATCATCATCGCCGCCACGAACACCAGTATGAAATCGAGGAATGAGGCCAGCAGGCGGATCCAGAAGCCCGCCCGCGGCAGCGTGACCGCGGAGACGACGGGTTGGGCCTGGGCTGGCGGCACGGCCACCACGGAAGGCACGGCCGCACCCGCAACCGATTCACCTGCGCCCGCGGTGAGCGCCACGGCGGCGCCCGAGGGCGGCACGCCCATCGTGGGCGCGACGGCTGCCATCGTCGGCGCGGCGGCGGCCACCGCCGGGGCCGGCTTGGCGCCGTTGCGACGCATGGAGAGGATCAGTGTATATACCACCATGCCCAAGCCCAGCATCCCGATGAGCATCGAGACGACGAATGCCAGGATCGGCACAAGGTAGAGCGCCATGACAAAGAGGCCGCCGACGAACACCGCCATCACGGCATGCGAGAACAGACCGCCGCCGAGGAATCCGGTGAACCGCCGGCCGAACCAGGCGAGCATTGCGGCCCGCCCGAAGAGCTTGGCGAAGCACAGGCCGGTGGCGAGGAAGGGAATGACCAGCACCCCAATGCCGGTGATCGCGAGCAGCAGAAAGATCAGCGGCATCGCCAGCATGGTCAGCAGGGCGGCTAGGATGGTAAAGCCCGGCCGCTGCTCGAGTGTTTCGGCGCATTTTTCAATGCCCCGGCTGAAGATCAGCGCGAGCAACATGTAGAAGCCGAGGAATGCGGCGGCCACCACCCAGGCCCAGCCGGCGCCGCTGGCGAACGAGAGCAGGCGGCCCTTGAAGAGCGCGGACCGGGCCCACGCAAACAGCCAGTTGATCGCCGGCAGACGAACCCGCTGTACGTTCCCCTTGATCACCGCCGTCGGATTCTTTTCCAGCGTGCCGCCGACCACCACCACTTCACCCTTCACCACGGCGTTGGGCCCAAGGATGACGTTGCCGCCCACCGCGACGACCTCGCCGCCGACCTCGCCATTGACCGTCACGTTGCCTCCGACCGCCACGGCCGCATCGCCCACCGAGCCGTTGACCGCGGTGTCGCCCATCACCGACACCGCCGCATCGCCGACCGAACCGTTGACCGTCGTACTACCCAGAACCGACACGGCCGCATCGCTGACTTCTCCATCGACCGTCGTGCTGCCCAGGATCGAGACCGCGACATCAGCTTTTTCCCCTTTCTCGACATGCGTACTGTGGCCAATGGACACCTTCTCATTGCCCGTGCGCGGCGCAGCGACATGCTTGTGCACCGCTTTCTTGATCGCCTGCCTGACCTCCTGGTGAATGTCGTCCGGGGTCGGCTTCACCTCGGTGTCGAGGCGGCGCAATTCCGTGGACGGCTGCTCGGCAGCCTCGGGCGGCTTCGCCGATTCCTCGGACTTGGGCGCGGACGCCGTTGTCGCGGCCTCAGTGGGAGGAGCCGGCGGCGTCTCGGCCGTCGCCGAGGCAGGCGGCGGAGTCTCCGGTTTTGCCGGCTCGGCCGCCGGAGCGGGTGGCGCTGCCGGCTGGTCCGTCGCCGGTGGCGCGGAGGCGGGCGGCGGGGGAGCATCCTCGCCGCGCGTGGCGAGCGCGAAGGTCAGCGTGACCGCGACCAACGCACCAAGAAAACCGAAGAGATGATGGCGTTTCATAGTTTGAAGCAGGTTGAAGACATGGAGGTTTGGAAATCAACGGTGGGTCCAGAGGGTGCGGTAGGCCGCGGCGCCGAGCCCGAAGAGCATGGCATACAGCCCGGCGACAAACGCGATCGCCCCATAGAACCAGAGCGACGGAATGTGGCGCACGACCACGGCCACGAAGTCGACGAGACCGCGCACGATGCCCCACACCTGGCCGGCCAGCGTCAGCGCCGGCGCGACCGCGGCATTGGCTTGGGCCGAATCGAAACCCGCCTGAACGTAGACCCCGGAAAAGACCAGGAAAGCGGCGAGACCGCCACAGAGCAGGAGGAATGCGGCGCGCACCGCCTGCGGCCAGTAGCTCCAGGACTTGTGCCACCACGGGATGGCGGCACGACGCTCGACCTCCGCCAGCACGCGCGCCTCGAGCGTGCCCGGCGCCTTGCGGTCGGGCAGCGAACGCAGCGTCTGGTGGATGAACCTCTCGAGTTCGTCTGGATTCATGCGGTGTTTCATGGAAATTGGTCCCCTCGATTCTTGCCTGGTTGATGGATTCCGTGGCGCCCCTCACATTTCGAACTTCTCGTGGCTCGCGCCGCTGCGCGTCAGCACCTTGGCCAGCGCCTCGCGCCCGCGCATGATGTCGGTCTTCACCTTGCTGAGCGACACGCCGAGCCTTTTGGCGATGTCCTCGTAGGGCACGTCTTCGAAGTGATAGAGCACGAGTGGCACGCGCTGGTGCTCCGGGAGTTTCTCGAGCGCCCGTTCCACCCAGGCGCGGCGGTCGGCCTGGCTGAGCTCTTCGAGAAAGTTCTCGGGCGAGGCAAACTCGACCGGCTGATCGTCATCGGCGTCCTCGCCGCCGTGCCGGCTGAATTCGGAAAAGAAACGCCAGCGCTTCCGGTAGCGCTGCAGGTGATTGATGCTGAGGTTGGTCGTGACGGTTTTCAGCCAGCCGCCGGCGGTGGTGCTGCTGCACAGGTTGTCCCAGTGCTCGTAGGCCTTCAGAAACACCTCCTGGGAGATGTCCTCGGCCTGCGTCTCGTTGCCGAGGAGACGCACCGCCGTCGTGTAGACCATGTCCTGATAGTTGCGCATGAACGCAGTGAAATCGATCGGAGCCGTCATCCCCTCTTCGGTGGCTTGCACTGGAATGTCATCGTTCATGCGCAGAACACGGCCCGGTGGCGCAAAGTCGCAGGAATGTGCACGATCCGCCGCCGGGGTCGCGATCAGGATGCAGCAGGGCATTCCTGCCATAGATCGCCGTGGCTGCCAAGGGGATAACCCGCCCGCAGCCTACACCCTGCCCGGCCTTGCCCGCGGCCGGGATTGCGGCACACTGGCGGAAAAGCAACGGCTCCAACATCCCGCCGAGCCACCCGCCACATGGCAACTTCCACCGCCTCCCCCGCCCCTGCCGTTCCCGCGACAGGGTTTCTGCCCGTCGATCCACAAGTCGAAGCCGCCGTGCGCGCCGAAGGCGAGAAGCTCTTCGCGCTCATGGACGCCCACCCCGCCCCCGGCATTTTCTCCAAGAAGGGCGCCTACGCCCGCCTCATGGAGTGGGCGATGCAGGATCCGGCGTTCAAGACGCAGCTCTTCCGCTTCGTGGACGTGCTGCCCTCGCTGGATTCCTCGGCGGAAATCATCAGCCATTTGCAGGAGTATCTCGGTGACAAGGCCGTCGAACTCCATCCCGCCCTCAAGACCGG
>JBGOXZ010000175.1:0-6046 GCA_041479395.1 Opitutaceae bacterium | reverse complement strand
GGATGATCTCCTGCTCGATCGTGCGCAGGAAATCGGCGGCATGTCCCGAGGTTTCTCCGTTGTCATCCAGCGGCACTGGGGACAGTTCCCAGCGGCGGAGGACTCCGTAGTCGAGGTTTTCGCCGGCGTAGCCCAGACCGACGATGATGAACTCGGGCACCACCCGATCATAGATAAGGTTGTTGTAGGAGGTCTGGATGGTGGGAAAATCCCAGTAGCCGTCCGTGACGAAAAGCACCGGGTAGCGCTGGGTGGGCGCGGTGGCATACGACGCGGGCAGGCCGACCTGCAGCTGGTACTGGCGGCCGTCGGCGGAGCGCGGCAACACCCGGAGCTGCGAATTGCCGATGACGTACGGCGGAAACAGCGGGGCCGCGGTTTTCGCCGATGCCCGCGCTGGCACCCCAGCGCCGGCGAGAAGGGATAGCGACACAGACAGGGCTTTCACAGGATTGGGGAGCTTCATGGGGATAGAGCCTGGCACAACCCCGCCGCGGATCACAACCCTTCTGACTCGAAGATCGGCATGATATCCAGCGTGATCCAGGTCGACCCCGAGATCATGAGCAGCGCGCCGTGTTTCGTGGCGTTGCCGGATGTCATCTATTAAATGACAACGGCGGCACGCCTCTCCTCGTGGGTTTGTCATCTCTAATAGATGACAAAGTACTCCAGGTCGGAACAGTAAGCGATGCGCGGACCGCGCGGCCGGGACTCGAGATCATAAGCAGTGTGGTGAGTATCGCGATGGCAAGGGTCCGGCAACCGCGCGGAAACCCACGGTGCTCAACAAAACGGTCTTGCGCGCCGGGTCTTCAACCTGCGTCGCGACAATCGATCCGGATTGCGGGAGCGAATTTCCCGCCCCGCCATGGTCCGCAGGACCACGGGGGGCTCCACCCCCGATCCGCGTGCGGCAGGGCGGTCAGGTGGTCCGGGCAATCACGACGGTGTGTCCGATCGAGTTCAGATGGCCGCTGATGCGCCGCAGGGCATTGAACATATCGAGAAAGTAGGTGCTGACCTCGAGGGCGCGGCTGTCGGTCGGACTGAGCCGCTGGTAGTGGCGCCGCTGCACGTCGATGCACCAGTTCTTCAGCGTCTCGCCTTCATGCAGGAACTGGCGGGCGAGATTTCGCTCACGCGCGGTCAGCACCGAGATGGCCATGTCGAGGCGGCGCTCCACGCGGCGCTGCAATTCGGCCAGGTCGGCGGCATCCTCGGGCGAAAACGGGGTGGGCCGTTCGCAGTGCTTCAGCGTCTGCGTGCACAGGTCCTTGTCGATGATGTCGCCGACCGCCTCGAGCTGGCCGGCGAAATGCAGCAGGCCAAAACGAAGCTCGCTGTCGCGCGGATTGAGCGCCTCGGCCGGGATCTGGCTGAGATACTGCTTGATGGCGCCGTGCAATTCGTCCACGCGGTCGTCGCGCTGCCGCACCTGACGGGCGAGGTCGGCCGAGCGCTGCTGGTAGGCGTTCCAGCAGCTGGAGAGCATGGTGCGAATTTCGTCGGCCAGGCGCAGGGTCTCCCGCGAGGCGTTGGCCAGGGCGAACGCCGGGTGCTCCAGCGCCCGCGGGTCGAGGTGGGTCGGGACCGAGCCGGCCGGAGCGGATGCCGGCGCGCGCTTGAACAGGCGTCCGAGCCAGCCGGAGAGTGCGCCGGCGCCCGCGATGCCGACGAGGGCGACCACGAGATTGAACGCGGTGTGGAGATCGGCGCCATGGCGCGACAGCGAGCCCGGGAGCGCCGCGATCCCGCTGACGAGCGGATCGAATTCCAGCAACATCGCGGCCGCCACGACGCACTTGAGGACGAGGATGGTCACGGCCAGCCGCCGCCCCTCCCACGTCCGCCAGCCGGCCACGAGCGAGGTCAGGCCGAGCCCGAGGTTGGCTCCGATGACCACCGCGACCACCATGGGCAGGCCGACGGCGCCGGCCTCGCCCAAGGCCAGCGTCAGGCCGATCGAGGCGGTGGAGCTTTGCATCGCCATCGTGGCCAGCGCGGCGAAAAAGATCAGAGCCAGCCGGTAGTGCGCGGCCACGGTCATCAGCGTCTCGAAGTCCGCGTTGCCGGTCAGCTGCCGGGCGCAGGTGCTGGTCAGGGCCATCGCCAGGAAAATGAAACCGAGGCCCAGGATGCTCTGCCCGATGCCGCGGATGGTCTCGGTGCGACCGAACTGGAAGCCGATCAAGCCGCAGATCAGAAAGAGCGAGTAGTAGTCGAAGAAGCGAAACGAGATGAGCTGCACCGTGATGGTGATGCCGATGTTCGCCCCGAGCAGGAAGATGACGATGCGGTCGACGGCGAGTTGACCGGCGTTGAGCAACTGCAGGGCGAACAGCGTCTGCGCGGTCGAGGAAGGCGCGACCGAGCCGAAGGTGAATCCCGTCAGCAATGCCCGGGCGCGGCTTTGCTGCATGGTCCCGATCCAGCGTTGCATGCGATCACCGGCGAGGCGATCGAGGCCCTTGCGCAGGAAACGGATGCCAAAAAGAATCAGGGCGATGGCGCCCGCGATGTCCAGGAAGACCATGGTGTCAGAACGGAGCAAGATGAAGCGGGCGTCCGGGGGAGGCAATCCCACAGCGGTGGCCAATCGCGCCGGCGGGCCGATCGGCATGGCGCGCGGCCGGGCGCTATTTCGCCGTCCCCGCCTTCTTCTGCGACGCGGCGGCGAAAATCTTGGTCTGATAGTCCATCACGAGCACCGCGCCCGTGCCCTGCCGCTTGATGACCGCTTGGATCTGGCTCAGATGCGGGTGAAGAATCCAGCAGTTCTGCGCTCCCAGATTGTTGGGTTCATCCATCAGCTGGAGATACTCGCTGTAATGCTGTTTCCACTCCGTCTCGTTATTCGCCACGTACACCGTCAGCTCCACGGTGTCGTTGTCCCCGATGCGTTGGACCGCCTTGTATTCCGCCATCAGATCCTGGTAGGCGGTGTTGAAGAACTCCCGCCAGGCGAGAGAGGTGTGCGATGTCTTGAAGAATTGCACCCGGACAATGGTTCCGGACGGATCGACGGTCACATCGACGTAGTCAAAGTCGTACTTCTTGTCCGCGATCTTGTGCACGGTCCAACCGCCCTCTGGGTGGCTTTCCAGGATCGGGAGGCTCGGATCCAACCGGCCCTCTGGCGCAAAGCCATAGACATGGTCGTCCGTAAAGGTGAATTTCGCCACGGCGGCCGCGGCGAGCGCGGCATAATCCTTCGTGGCAGTCGGCCCGGTTCCCATCTGGCACGCACCGAGCAACAAGACAATGGCGGCGAGCGTAATCCGCTTCATGGGCAGAGGATGGGGCAGGAAGCAGGCGCTAGCAAGTTTGAGATGAGGCCGGATTGGAGTACATTGGTTCCCGCCGCCTGCTATGCCACCCGTGTTCGACCTGATGCCGTTGCATTGGAGCGCAATTTGTTTGGCATGCCGCCGCCGAGGTGGGCATAACTTGCCCCACGATTCCTCATGAACCTGGTTGAGCAAGTCAGACGCGCCGGGGTGGTGGGCGCAGGCGGCGGTGGATTCCCCACGCACGTGAAACTGGCGGCCAAGGCGGACACCGTGATTGCCAACGGCGCCGAGTGCGAACCGCTCCTGCACAAGGACGCGGCCGTGATGGAGCACCAGGCCGCGCAGATTGTGCAGGGCATGCTGCTCGCCATGGAGGCCGTGGGCGCGCGCGTGGGCATCGTGGGCATCAAGGCGAAAAACGAGCACGCGGTCGAAACCGTCCAGGCGGCCTGCCGCGGCACCGCCGTGCGCGTGCACCTGCTCGGCGATTATTACCCCGCCGGTGATGAATATGACCTCGTGCACGAGACCACGGGCCGGCTCATCCCGCCGGGCGGCATTCCCCTCCAGGTCGGCGCGGTGGTGTGCAATGTCGAGACCTTCGTCAACGTGGCCGCCGCCGCCGAGAACCGGCCGGTCACGCACAAGACGCTCACCATCGCCGGCGCGGTGCGCGAACCCCGGACGCTCACGGTTCCCATCGGCACGAGTTTCCGGGAGTGCATCGCAGCCGCGGGTGGCGCCGCCACGGCCGACCCCGTGCTGTGCATCGGCGGCCTGATGATGGGCGAGACCACGGACGACTTGGACCGGCCGGTCATCAAGACGACGACCGGCGCCGTGGTGCTGCCGCGCGACCATCACATCATCGAGCGCAAGCTCAAGCCGCCGGCGATCCAGAACGCCATTGGCAAATCCGCCTGCGACCAGTGCCGCTATTGCACGGAATACTGCCCGCGGTTCCTGCTGGGGTACGCCGTCGAGCCGCACCAGGTCATGCGCAGCCTCGCTTTCACGGCCACCGGCACGGAATACTGGAACCAGTGGGCCGCGCTCTGCTGCTCCTGCGGACTTTGCACGCTCTACGCCTGCCCGGAGGAGCTCTATCCGAAGGAGGCCTGCGACCAATCCAAAGCCGAGATGAAGAAGGCCGACCTGAAGTGGAGCGGATCCATGACGGTCAAGCCGCATCCCATGCGGGACGGCCGCCGCGTGCCGATCAAGACGTTGATGAAGAAGCTATACATCCTGCAATACGATCACGCCGCGCCGTTGCAGGAGAGTGTGCTGGCACCCCGCCGCGTGGTGCTGCTGCTGAAGCAGGGCGCGGGTTCGCCCAATAAAGCGTTGGTCAAGCCGGGTGACCGGGTGAGCCTTGGTCAGACGCTGGGAGAATTGCCCGAAAAGGCGCTCGGCGCCGTCGTGCACGCGCCGTTTGCCGCCAGCGTGGCCGCGGTCACTGAAAACCACATCGTTCTAACCCGCCTGTGAGAAGCATCCCATGAGTGAGAAATCCATCGGCATGATCGAACTCTCCAGCGTCGCGGCCGGCTTTCAGGTGGCCGACACGATGCTCAAGGCCGGCAATGTCCGGCTGTATCTTTCGCGTTCCATTTGTTCCGGCAAATACATGGTGCTGATCGCCGGCGATGCGTCGGCGGTCGAGAGCGCGGTCGCGGCGGGTTCCGAGGCCGCCAACGGCTGCCTGATCGACAGCTTCGTGATCGCCAGCATCCATCCCGACGTGATCACCGCCCTGGGCCGCACGCAGGTGGTGCCGCCCGACGGCGCGCTCGGCATCATCGAATCCTTCAACGTGGCGACGCTGCTGCGGGCCGCCGACGCCGCCGCCAAGCGCGCCACGGTGCAGCTGCTGGAGATTCGCCTCGCCATGGCGCTCGGCGGCAAGGCGTTTGTCACCATGACCGGCGACGTCGCCTCGGTGCAGGATGCCGTGGCGGCGGGCCGCAAGGTCATCGCCGACGCCGGCATGCTGGTAAACGCCGTGGTCATCTCGCGCCCGCACCCGGACGTGTACCGCGAGATGGTCTGAGCGATTGAACGAAAGGCGCGGACGCCCGCATGCGGCGGCGGCCCCGAGGAAGCGGCCGGGGCGCACCGGCTTGTCGTTGACCGCGGGCGCCGGAACGGACGGAATCTTCCCATGAGGCGTCGTCTGCTGTTGTGCGTCGCGGTCGTGGGCATGATTGGTGCGCTGCGCGCCGTCGCGGTCGAATCCCCGCCGAAATGGTCGGTGTCGGCGCTCGGCGGCGTGACCGTCAAGGGACTGCCGCCGGTGACCGGCCACATCCACGTCGACCAGTTCGGCTACCTTCCCGACGAACACAAGGTGGCCGTTCTCAGCGATCCGCAACGGGGTTTCAACGCCGGCGATCACTTCACGCCCGGACCGCTCCTCGAGGTTCGCCAGGTTGCGGACGGCGCGGTCATTTCTCGCGGCGTGCCGGAATTGGTCAACGCGGGTAGGACCGACGCCGTTTCGGGGGACCGCGGCTGGTGGTTTGATTTCAGCGCCGTCCATCAACCCGGGGAATACTACGTCTTTGATCCGAAACAGGGCGTGCGCTCCCACGTTTTTCGGATCGGGTCCGGGGTTTACGAGAACGTGCTGCGCGCTGCCGTGCGGGTGTTCTATTACCAGCGCGAGGCCACGGCCCACGCGGCGCCCTGGGCCGAGGCGCCCTGGCAGGATGGGCCGTCGTTCCTGCAGGATCGGGAGACGCGCGCCGTCG
>JBGOXZ010000174.1:0-6047 GCA_041479395.1 Opitutaceae bacterium | reverse complement strand
CGTCTCCGCGGCGAGTCCCGGCTCCATCACGCGGATGGGAACGATGGCGCACGGCAGACCGAGGAGGAAAAGCCGGCGCTGCAACGCAAAGGCCGTGTAGTTGTGCAGCCAGCGTGTGACGAAGGTTTCACGTTCGAAGACCAGCTGGCCGGTAAAGAACACCACATTGGAATTCCGCGCGATCAAGCCGGGCACCAAATTGCCGAGTTCATCCAGCACCTCGTGGCCGACCGCGGTCACCGACTCGGCCTCACCACCGCGTGTCTGCACGAAGCGAACATAACGCTCGCCTTCCCGCCTCACGTGCTCGCGGAGCCGCTCGATCTCGTCCGTCCCCTTGAAATTGCCCGCATCGAGCACGCCGATTTGGACAAACACCATGCGACGGAAACCGCCGCCAAACAGGCGGACGGCACCGAGCAACGTGTGCAGGCCGAGGCCATTGAAACCGTTGACCAAAACGATGGCGGTGCGGTCCGAGGTCGGGGCAAAATCCCGCGATCCCGGCGGAGGCGGCAGCTCGGCCGCCTCCACGATGCTATCAAGGTTTGCGAGCTGCTTCCGCACGCCCTCGTAGTGGCGGCGCACGGCGAAGGCCGTCGCGACCAGCGCCGCGGTCATGAGCAACGTCACCCAACCGCCGCCGTGAAACTTCAGCACCACCAGGGTCACCAGGATGAAACTGGTGAGACAGAGACCCACGGCGTTGACGGCCAGCCGCCACCACCACGCGGTTTCCTCGTGCCGCACCAGCCACCAGTGGCGCACCATGCCGAGCTGCGAGAGGCTGAACGTGATAAAGACGTTGATACTGTATAGAACGACAAGCAGGCCCACTGCGCCGCGTGTCAACACGAGCACCAGCAGCGCGGCGCCGCCCATGATCAGCACGCCGTTGAGCGTGACGAAGCGGTCGCTGAGAGCGGTGAAGCGCGAGGGCATCCAGCGGTCGAGCGCCATGTTGGCAAGCACGCGCGGTCCATCCAGAAAGCCCGTCTGCGCGGCGACAAACAGGATGGCCGCTGCACTGATGAGCGCGACTTTCACGAACCCGCCGCCGAGCCACGCCGGCCAGCCGGCGGTGAGCCGCTCGAGCAACACCGCATTGAGGGTCTTGCCTTCGGCCGGATGGACGCCGAGCAGCAGGTAGGCCACCAGCAGTCCGGCGACCATGCCGCCCAGCGAGATGGCCATGAGCACCATCGTGCGCCGCCCCGTGCGCACGCGCGGCTCGCGCAGGACAGGCAGGCCGTTGCTCACCGCCTCAATGCCCGTGTAGGTGCCCGCACCCATGCTGTAGGCGCGCAGCAACAGCGCCACCACCCCCAGAGTGCCGATCTCCGCTGACGCGCCGTGCACTGCTTTGGCCGTGTCGCCGGCCAACGTGGCCAAAGTGCCGGCGTGCGTCCCGAACACGTAGAGCACGGCGAAGACGTGGGTGCACACAAACAGGAAGAACACGGGAAGCCATAGCAGCACCGATTCGCGCACCCCGCGCAAGTTGAGCATGGTGAGAAACAGGATACCGGCGACCGCCGCGGCCAGTTTCCAGGCGAGCCAGGATTCCGGCAGGAAACTGAACAGCGCGTCCATTCCGCTGGCCACCGAGATGGAAATGGTCAGCACATAGTCGATGAGCAGCGCCGAGCCTGACACGACGCCCACCGCCGGTGACAGCAACCGGCTGGCCACAACATAGCCGCCGCCGCCCGTCGGAAACAGGGCGATGATCTGCGAATAGCTGATACAGATGATCACCACGGTCGCCGCGGTCATCGCCGCAACGAACACCGCCAGCAGAGGATGCGCGAGCAGCACCTTGTAGGCCTCCTCCGGACCGTAGCAGGAGGAGGACAGCCCGTCGGCGCCGAGCCCGACCCACGCGAGCAGCGCGACGAGCGAAAGTTTGTGAAACAGGCTGTGGTCGGTCAGCTCGCGCTCGTGGCCGATGAGGATGTTCTTCAGGGCTCGCCAGAGAGAGTTGCCGGTCGTGTGGGTTGTCATGCTGGGCCTTTCGCCGGACAGCGCGGCGTCGGCTGAGTGCTGCGGACAACCATGATGACGCGGGCTTCGCGTCCCAGAGGATCGCCCTTCCCATTGCCTGCGGGGTTAGCTGACGGGCTCGGCCTGAGAAGTGGCCTGGGCGATGGTTGCCCATCGCCGTGCGCCCCAACCACGCTGTGTGAACAGCGTGGTAGTTGGGTCCCCCGTGCCGCTCCGCGGGAACGCAGAACGGCTTCGGCTGCTATACTGTCGGCGGGCGAGAAAATCGATTCGCCCTTTCCCGTCAACCAGCCGCTGGCGCGCTTGCTGCGCAATTGGCTTGGTGGTGGCCAGCTTGCCCAAGTTTGTAATCGCCGGGCGCCGCCTCACCGGTGGCTGCGCCATAAAACCCTTGGCACACGTGGTGAAAGGCTTTTTCGTCGCGCCTTGATGCCCACGCCACGTCCCGGAGTTCTCGCGCTCGAAGACGGCTCGATCTTCCGCGGCCTCGCCTTTGGCGCCGAGGCCACCGTCACCGGTGAAGCGGTGTTCAACACCAGCATGACCGGCTACCAGGAAATTCTCACCGATCCGTCCTATTACGGCCAGATCGTCACGATGACCGCCGTGCAGATCGGCAATTACGGCACCAATCCCGACGACGAGGAGTCGGCCGGCGGCCCGAAGGTGGCCGGCTTCGTCGTGCGCGAGCTGTCGCCCGTCACCAGCAACTGGCGCAGCCGCATGAGCCTCGACGACTACCTGCGCCAGTACCACCTCCCCGGTTTGCAGGAAGTCGACACGCGCACCATCACCAAGAAACTTCGCGTCACCGGCGCCATGAAGTGCTGCCTCAGCACCGCGGACATGGCCGACGAGGAGGCGGTGCGCCGCGCCCGGGCGTGGGAAGGCCTCGTCGGCATGGATTACGTCAAGGAAGTGACCTGCAAGGCTCCCTACCAATGGGACCCGGAAGGCCGGTGGGATGCGCCTTTCATGCTGGCCGGAGCCACGCTCGGCCGCCAGGTAACTCCGGGCCATCGCTACAAGGTCGTTGCCATCGACTACGGCATCAAACGGAACATCCTCAAAAAACTCCGCCAGCATGGCTTCGACGTCTGGGTGGTGCCCGCCAGCGCCACGGCCGAGATGGTGGACGAACTCGCTCCCGACGGCGTGTTCCTCTCGAACGGCCCCGGTGATCCCGATCCGCTCGATTACGCGTATCGCACGGTGGCCCGGCTCATCCAGCAGTATCCCACGTTCGGCATCTGCATGGGCAACCACATGATCACGCATGCCCTCGGCGCGAAGACCTTCAAACTCAAGTTCGGCCATCGCGGCGCCAATCAGCCGGTGAAGAATCTCGAAACCGGCAAGGTCTCCATTACGGCACAGAATCACGGTTTTGCGGCGCGCCCGGAGGATCTCGAGCCACGCGGGGCCACCGTCACGGAGATCAATCTCAACGACGGCACGGTCGAGGGCCTGCGCCACAAGGAGCTGCCGGTCTTTTCCGTGCAGTATCACCCCGAGGCTTCGCCCGGCCCGCACGACGCCGACCCGCTCTTCGTCGACTTCTACCGGCTGATCGAACGGCGCAAGGCGGGAAAAATCTAGCGCCGTCCGCCGCATGCGCGGTTCACCGTTCTCAATCCACGGTCGCGTCGGTTTCCAACCGCAAACGGCGAACCCATCACCGCGAGCCGTCAGCCCAGCCATTCCTCGAACTTCTTCGCATCCTCCGGCGTATCGACGCCGATGGTGGGATCTTCGGTGAGGCCGACCATGATGTCGTAGCCGTTTTCAAGCACGCGGAGCTGTTCCAGCCTCTCAATCTGCTCGTAGCGTCCCGGCGGCAGCGACGGAAACTTTTCCAACAACTCCGCCTGGTAGGCATAGAGCCCGAGATGCTTGTAACAGGGATTGGCGGCCACCCAGGCGTTGTCGACGGTCAGGCCGAGGTCGCGCGAGAAGGGCAGGCGCGACCGGGAGAAATAGAGGGCGCGGCCATCGCGGCGGATGACGACCTTCACCTGGTTGGGGTTGGAGAAATCGACCACCCGCCGAAACGGCGTGGCCAGCGTCGCCATCGGCGCGTCGCCGCCGATGAGTTGCGTCAGTTCGCGGATTTGCGCTCCGGTCACCAGCGGCTCGTCGGCTTGCACATTGATCACGCGGTCGGCATGCACCACGCGATTGGCCTCGGCCAGGCGGTCGGTGCCGCTGGCATGGGCCGGCGACGTCATGATCGCCTTGAAACCCCGCGCCGCCACCGCGTCACGCAGCGATTCATGGTCGACGGCAAAATAGAGGGGAAACGCCGGCGCCTGCGCCGCGATGCGCTCGGCCACCCACAGCAGCAGCGGTTTGCCCTTGATCGGATACAACAGCTTGCGCGGGAACCGCGTCGATTCGAGACGACAGGGAACGATGATGGCAGTCGTGGACATTGTCCTTCCTATGCCATCCGGGGCGCCGTCCGGCAACGCGGAACCGGACGGGCGGGCGGGTCCCCGGTCGACGGCCGCCGTTGCGAGTGTTGGCCCGCTGCGTGCTTGGTGTGACGCAATATTCACTTGAACACGGGCCGATCAGTCGGTTTTTGGATTGCAAGCCGGGTGCGGGGCAGTCGAAATTCCGCCCCTTGGTCTAGCACTTCATGGACAAAGTCGACGCCACGCCGAGTACTCAGCAGCACGTCAGGGAGTTCCTTGTGTTGAACAAGATGGGCATTCATGCCCGGCCCGCTGCCATGGTCGTGCGCATCACGAACAAGTACCGCTGCGACGTGTTCGTGGAGAAGGACGAGGAGCAGGTGAACGGCAAGAGCATCATGGGGCTCATGATGCTGGCGGCCGGCAAGGGCTCGAAAGTGAAGTTCATTGCCACGGGCGACGACGCCCTGCAGATGCTCGCCGAGCTGGACCAGCTTTTTGCGCGGAAATTCGACGAGGCGTAGGGCCCGCGCTGGCGCGGGGCCGGGGCACGCCGCAAGCGGCGGCCCTACAATCCGAAAAACCGCCGGGCGTTCTCCGTCGTGACCGCCGCCAGCTCCTCGTAGCCCACGCCAAACAGCCCCGCGCAAAACTCGGCCGTATGGCACACAAAAGCAGGCTCGTTCGGCTCGCCGCGATGCGGCAGAGGAGCCAGGTAGGGGGCGTCCGTCTCGATCATCAGCCGCGCCAGCCCCTGCGCTCGCGCCGCCGCCCGGATGGCGTCGGCGTTCTTGTACGTGATGATCCCCGTGAACGAACCGAACCCGCCGCGCCGGACCAGGGCATTCATCTCCTCGGCTCCTTCGCTGAAGCAGTGGAAGACCACCCGGGTCCAGTCCACCCCGCTCGCATCAATCATCTCCACGCATTCGTGGAAGGCCCCGCGCGAGTGGACGACCACCGGCACTTCCAGCCGCTTCGCCATTTCTAATCCGGCTGCAAACGCCGCGCGCTGCCAGCCAAAGACGCGCTCCGCTGCGGCCGCGTCCTTGGGCAGATGAAACCGATCGAGGCCTGTTTCGCCCAACGCCACCGGGCGGGATGGAGCCCGGTAGGGCGGGACCGCTGGGCCCGCCGTGTCATCATTTGGCGCGCCCGGCGGTCGCGCCCTACCCCAAAATCCTTCCATCTGGGCGATCGCCTGCTCCCAATCCGCCGCCACCGAGCACGGATGCAGCCCCACGGTGTAATACACCACGCCGGCCCGTTCGCGCGCCAGCTCACGATAAAGCGCCCAGTCGCCGGGTTCCGTGCCGATGGCGATCATCGCTTCGAGCCCCGCCGCCCGGGCGCGCTCGAGAACGGCCGGCAGCTCGCCGTGCCGGGCGAACCCGTCCAG
Source organism: Opitutaceae bacterium (assembly GCA_041479395.1). Classification (GTDB taxonomy): domain Bacteria; phylum Verrucomicrobiota; class Verrucomicrobiia; order Opitutales; family Opitutaceae; genus Fen-1467. Next base: position 227 of record JBGOXZ010000174.1, on the reverse strand, counting down.
ATGCGTGTGCGTGTCGATCAGGCCGGACATGTATTATCTGTCATCGCGAGCCCCCGCCGCAGCGGCGGGGGCGTGGCGATCTAGCTGGATTGCTTCGTCGCACCGCTCCTCGCAATGACAATAACATTTGTTCCACATTCTACTTTACGATATTGCTTATCTGCTTGAATTTATCCCCTTGAGCCACCCTGAGCAGCTCGAACAAAGCCATCTCGGTGGTGGTGGGG
>JBGOXZ010000173.1:0-6069 GCA_041479395.1 Opitutaceae bacterium | reverse complement strand
GGTCGGGTTCGAGTTGCAGACCATCGAGCTTCCGGCCCTCCCCATGCAGGGCAACCCGCTATCGCTGGAGCTGTCGTCCGACGCGCCGGGAGTGCGGGAGGACGCCACCCCAACGGCCCGTTCGTTGGGTTTCGCGCTTTATGATCCGGTGATCTCTCTGTCAGAAATGGCGCCGCCCAAGCCATGAGCCGGCTCCTCCTCGATCTCACGCACACCAGCCATACGCGCGCCCGCACCGGCATCCAGCGCGTATGCCGCTCGCTCCACACGGCGTTGGCCGCGCGCGGCGACGGAGTGCTGGCGATCTGCCACGACCCGCATGAGCGCGCATGGCGGCCGCTGCGCGGCTGGGAACGGCGCAATCTCGCCCCGGTGCGCGACGCCGTGGCCGCGGCCCGGAACGCGCGCTGGCCGCTCCACGCCCGGCTCGGCGGCTGGCTGAGGCGCCGCGCCGGCGTCCGCCCGGAATTTCAGATTCGCGATGCGGATTTCGCCGGCGGGCTCGTCGTTCCCGAGATCTTTTCGCCGGAAGTGGGCCGCGCGCTGCCGGCATTGCTCGCCCGGGTCGCCGGTCCGCGCGTGGCGGTCTTTCATGATGCCATCGTCCTGAGACTGCCCGAGCTTTCGCCCCCCAGGAGTGTGGCCCGGTTTCCCGATTACCTCCAGGAACTGCTGTGCTTCGACGGCATCGCCGCGGTGTCGGAGGACTCGCGGCAGGCGCTCGTCGATTACTGGCAGTGGCTCGGCGTGGCAGCTGCGCCGCCCGTGGTCGTGCTGCCGTGGGGCCTCGACGCGCCGGTGCCCTCGCCTTACGGCCACACCAGCGCGCCGGACGCGGCGCCGGTGGTTCTGAGCATCGGTTCCCTCGAGGGTCGCAAGAACCATGTCGCGCTGCTCGACGCCGGCGAGACGCTCTGGCGCCGTGGTCTGCGCTTTGAGCTGCGCCTGATCGGCCTGGCCCATCCGCGGACGGGACGCGCGGCGCTCCAGCGGCTGCGCGCACTCCAAGCCGCCGGCCGGCCGGTGCGCTACGACGGTCCGGTCTCCGACGCTGCCGTCCAAGCCGCCTATCGCGCCTGTGTCTTCACGGTTTACCCCTCGCTCATGGAGGGTTTCGGCCTGCCCGTGCTCGAAAGCCTCACCTATGGCAAACCCTGCATCTGTTCCGCGCACGGCGCCCTCGGTGAATCCGCCCGAAGCGGGGGCTGCCTCACGCTTGACCGCGGCGACGCCCCCGGCCTCGCCGGCGCCATCGAGCGTCTGCTTTCCGATGCCGAACTCCTTGAGGCGCTCACCGACGCCGCCCGCGCGCACACCTTCAAGGCATGGCCCGCCTACGCCGACGAGCTCGCGGGCTGGATGCGGACGCTGCCCCGCCGCACTCTCTGAAGGCGGCGGGGTCTTGGCGATGGTGGAGCCGGCACTCCGGGCAGGTTCAGCCCGCACGGGAGTGCGGGCTCCATCTTCGGAGCGGCCAGCCCCGCCCGCTGGTTTCGTCGAAGCGCGTTGAGGGCCAACCGTCCTGCGCCTGCGAGAACCTGACGGGACCTTTCAGTTTGCTAACTCTTCCCGTCTTACTCAGCGTTGCCGCACCCTTGCCATGGCGCTGACACTTTTGACCCGAAACAGGAAGGCGATTTTGGAGCGTTGCTCCGAGGACTACGCTACCAAGATGCGGCTCAAGTACGCGCCTTTCTATCACGCCATGGAGGCGCAGGACGGGCCGCATGTCCGGCTGAACGGCCGCGACGTGATCATGTTATCGAGCAATGACTACCTCGGCCTCTCCTTTCACCCCAAGGTGATCGAGGCCGGTCGCGCCGCCATGCTCCGCTGGGGCGCCAGCACCACCGGGGCCCGCCCCTCCAACGGCTCGCGCACCTACCATCTTGAACTCGAACAAAAGCTCGCCGCCTTTCTCGGCCGCGAAGCCTGCCATGTCAGCGTCGCGGGCTACATCTCCTGCATGGCGAGCGTGGCCGCCTTCGCCCAGAAGGGCGATCTCATCCTCGTCGACAAAAACATCCACTCCTGTGTGTGGGACGGAATCCGTCTGTCCATGGCGACCGTCGAGCGTTTCTCCCACAACAACCCGGAGGATCTGCGCCAGCTCGCCAAGACCATCCACCACAACACGCCGAAGATGATCGTGGTCGAGGGCGTCTACTCGATGGAGGGCCACATCGTGCGCCTGCCCGAGATCGCCGGGATCGCCGAGGACCACGGCTGCTTCCTCGTGCTCGATGATGCGCACGGCTTTGGCGTGCTCGGCCGGCAGGGTCGCGGCACCGTCGACCATTTCCGCCTCAACGACAAGGTCGACCTCATCTGCGGCAGCCTCTCGAAATCGCTGGCCAGCACCGGCGGCTTTGTGGCGGGTTCGCACGATCTCATCGAATATCTGCGCACGCACTCGCGCCAGACCATCTTCAGCGCCGCCATCAGCCCGAGCCAGGCCGCCTGCGCGTCCGCCGCGCTCGACATCATGCAGAGCGAACCGCAGCACCTCGAACGGCTGTGGCGAAACACCCGCCGCTACCGGGAGATCCTCAAGGGGCTCGGCCTCGACACCTGGGAAAGCGAGACCGCCGCCATTCCCATCGTGCTCGGCTCGAAGGAACTGGTCTACCGCTTCTGGCAGGCCCTGCTCGAAAAGGGCGTGTTTACGGTCATGTCCATCGCGCCCGCCGTCCCGCCCGGCAAGGACTTGGTACGCACCGCCGTCTCGGCCATGCATACCGATGAGGATTTCGAAAAGGTCGCCGCCGCCATGGCCTATGCGGTGAAGAAGCTTTAGGCGGGGGCAGCCGGTCGCGTCAGCCCTTGAACCCGCTCCGCACTGGTCCGCTGGACAAGACGCGCCCGGCCCCGCATCCCTTCGTCTACACGGTGCTGATCGTGCCGTTCGGCGCGAGCTTCGGCTTCGTCAGCGTGGCCCTCGCCTTCCTCGCCACGCAGCGAGGTCTCACCGTGCAACAGGGCGCGGAGCTCATCGCGATGGGCATGATCCCGAACGTCTGGAAGTTCTTCTGGGCCCCGGTGGCCGACACCACGCTGACGCGCAAGCGCTGGTACCTGCTCTCCTGCGTGCTATCCGCCGCGGGCCTGTTCGCCATGGCCGCGGTGCCGCTCGGACCCTCCACGCTCCGGCTCATGGATCTCGCCATCCTCGTCACGGCCGTGGCCGCGACCTTTCTCGGGTTCGCCGTGGAGGCCATGATCGCGCACCTCACGCCACCGGCGGACCGCGGCCGCGTGAGCGGCTGGTTCCAGGCCGGCAATCTCGGCGGCACCGGGATCGGCGGAGGCGTGGGGCTCTGGCTCCTGACCAACCTGCCAGCCGGATGGGAGACCGGACTCGTGCTGGCCGCGTTGACACTGGCCTGCGCCGCGGTGCTGCCGCTGCTGCCCGACGTCCCGGCGGAATCGCGCCACACCTCCATGAGCGGGGCGATCCGCAACGTGGCGGTGGATCTCTGGCAAGTGATGCGTTCGCGGGACGGCGTGTTGAGCGCGGTGCTCTGCTTCGTGCCGGTGGGCACCGGCGCGGCGAGCGGCGTGCTCGCGCAGGCGGAGGTCGCGGCCCACTGGGGCGCCGGCGTGCATGCGGTGGAGTTGGTGCAGGGCTTTCTCACCGGGCTCATTTCCATGGCGGGCTGCCTCATCGGTGGATACGGCTGCAAGCTCCTCGGTTCCCGCCGGGCCTACGTGGTGTATGGGGGAATCATGGCCGGGGTGACCGCGTTCATGGCCGTTTCGCCCGCGAGCCCCTTCGTGTACGTTGCTTGCAGCCTCGCCTACGCGCTTACCACCGGGTTTTGTTTCGCAGCGTTCTCCGGCTTTGTACTCGACGCCATCGGGGCCGGCAACGCCGCCACCAAGTACAACGGCTTCGCTTCGCTCTCAAACACGCCCATCTGGTACATGGGCCTGTTGCTGGCGGCGGTGGCGACGCGGTTTGGTCCAAAGGGAATGCTATTGGCCGAGTCAGCCTGCGGTGTGATCGGCATCCTGGTCTTTTCAGCGGCCGCGGCGGCGTGGCGACGGCGGCCGATCCGGGCGGCGACGGCGGCCGACTGAACCGGTGGGCGGCTCATGCCCGCCCGTGGATCCTACTTCAGCCCGGCCAGCAGCATCCTCGCGGTGTCGGCCCAAGTGGGCAGCGGGCGGGTGGCCGCCCCGGCGGCGAGCCGCCGCCATTCGGCGTCATCCGTGAGCACGGTGCGCAATGTGGCCATCCATGCGGCCCGGTCGTTCGGCGCCACCATGATACATCCGCCTCCGCCGGCAATCTCGCGCAAGACCGGCAGGTCGCTGCACACGCAGGGCCGCCCCTTCCACAGCGATTCCAGCACCGGCAATCCGTAGCCCTCCGCGATGGTGGGAAACACCGTCGCCCTCGCCGCCCCGTAGAGCTGGTTGATGAGCGCATCAGACGCCGCTTTGTGATGGTGCGCGCGCGGCTGGATTCTTCGCAACGCTTTCAGCCGCGCCGCGACCCGCCGGCCGAAGTGCGGATTCACCCGCCCGACGAGGTGCAGCTCGAAGTCGACTCCCCCGGCCCACAGCGCCTCGCACACATCGAGCAGGAACATCTGGTTCTTGCGCGGTTCGAGGATGCCGATGCACAGGAGGCGCGAAGCTTCCGGCAGGACGGGCGAGGTCACGCGGGGCGTGCGGTCGAAATCCGCCCCGAGCGCCATGGTCTCCACCACGGCGCGCACTTCTCCGCCCTGCCACCGCCAGAATTCCACGAGATCGCGCCGGCTTGCCTCGGAGATCGCCCAGACGCGATCGAAGGCTGCCAGCATCTTCATATACTCGGGATGCCGCGTCACGCTTTGCGGCCAGGTGATGTGCGGATGCCGCAGTGGGATCGCATCAGCAAACATCGCCCCCAGCCGGCACGGCCGCTCGCGCAGAAAGCTCCAGAAACCCGGCCGTTCCGCCTCGCTGAACAACTCGGCGGTGAAGAGCCAGTCCCCCGGCGAGAATGCCACCGGCGTCCTCCCGTCGACCGGCCGCCACGCGCTCCTGCGCCCGTGCCACCGCACCGGGATCGCCGCCGCGCTCATCTCCTGGCGCAGCCGCGCGTTCAACCGCATCAGTCCCGACTGATGCCACGCCCCGCCGGATTTGGTGACGTCGAAGTAAATCACGGGGAATCAGGTCCGGATGCTGCAGCCAAACTCGTGAGAGTTTGGACGCCGCCTCCCGCAATGGCCTGCGCAAAACAGGCGTGCAGCCGCGCCGCGTTTTTGTGCGCGTCATAATTCTCCTCGGTCCAGCGCCGCGCCGCCGCGCGCAGCCGCTCCGCCAGCACGTCATCCTCCGCGAGCCGGCGCAGCGCCGCCACCCATGCGTCCGGCTGGTCCACGTCGGCCACGAGGCCCGTGACCTCGTGCTGGATGGCCTCGGTCGTGGCCGCCGTCGGCGAGGTCAACACGAGCGTGCCGGCCACCATCGCCTCGGGGATCACGTTGGGCAGGCCGTCGCGATCGCCGGTCGACGCCACCACGCCGGTGTGCAGCAGCACGTCGGCCCAGCCCAGGTGCTCCCACACCTCGGCCGGCGGCACCTGGCCGGTGAACGTCACCCGCTCCGTCAGCGCGAGCGCCGCCGCCTCGCGCTCCAGTTCAGCACACAGTTCGCCCTCGCCCACGATGCGCACGTCGAAGGCCATCCCCACGTCGCGCAGCGCCGCGTAGACTTTGAGCTGCCTCCGCAGGCCCTTCTTCGGCACCAGCCGCGCGATGCACACGAGCCGCAGCGGCCGGCGCGGCGTGCGCAGCGGTTTCAACGCGGGGAAGACATCGAGCCCGCGGCGGATGACCACCACCTTGTCCGGGGCGGCGCCGCGCTCGAGGAGCGTGCGGCGGCCCATCTCGGTCGACGTGTGCACGAAGCGCGCCAACGCCACCTTCTCCATCAGCCACCAGTCGCCCCCATGTTCGTAAAGGTCGTAGGCGTGCGCGCCCGTGCCGTAGGGGATGCCCGTCAGCCGCCACATCAGCCACGCCGCCGTGGCGGGCGCGCCGGTCCACGCCGCATAGACCAGATCGGGTCGCT
>JBGOXZ010000172.1:0-6104 GCA_041479395.1 Opitutaceae bacterium | reverse complement strand
GCCGGGTGGCCAACGTGAATCATTCCACCCTCACGGCCTATCCCGCGCCGGCCGGCACGGCGTGCGGCACGGCGGTCATTATTTGCCCCGGGGGCCGTTACGGCTGGCTCTCGATGAACAAGGAAGGGACCGAACCCGCCGCGTGGTTCAACTCGCTCGGCGTGGCGGCGTTTGTGCTGAAATACCGGCTGGCCGAGTACGGTCACCCGGCACCGTTGCGCGACGTGTTGTGCGCTGTGCGGCTCGTCCGCTCCCGCGCCGCGGAGTTCGGCCTGAAGGCCGACCGCATCGGGGCGATGGGTTTCTCGGCGGGGGGGCACCTCGCTTCGTGCGCCGGCACGCTCTATGATGCCCACGAAGGCCGCACCGGCGCGTCGCTCGACGCTGTCAGCGCGCGGCCCGACTTCCTGATACTGATCTATCCGGTGATTACGATGAAGGATCCCCACGCGCACGCCGGCTCACGGCGCAATCTGCTCGGAGCCGATCCCACCGGCGCCCAGATCGAGCATCTTTCCACGGAACTGCAGGTCACGAAGAACACGCCGCCGGCCTTCCTGCTGACCACGTTCGAGGATCACACCGTCCTGGCGGAGAACAGCCTCGGGTTTGTCGAGGCAATGCACCGCGCGGGCGTGCCGGCCGAGCTGCACGTCTATGAAAAGGGTCCGCACGGCATCGGACTCCGCTCGGGCTACGGGCCGGCCTCAGCGTGGCCGAAACTCGCCGAGCAATGGCTGCGCCTCCATGGCTGGCTCACACCCGCGGGGGGCTAAAAGCACCACCTGCGAGGATCAGGCGCCACCGCGCCGGCAATTGATTTATTGGGAAACAACCCCCTCAAGAGGGGTTGGTCGACGCGGGCCAAGCGAAGCCCACCGCTTCGAGAAAAGCACGCGCCAGAACCATGTGGCCGCTGCGGTTGGGGTGCACGTGATCCGAGGAAAAAACGGCGGAATCGTGATGCGTCAGCACGCGATCAAACGCCGCCTGCGTGTCCACCCAACCGGCGGCGTGCTTCACCGCGAGCTGCCTGACGATGACGCCGTATTCATCCATGCGCCAGCGCATGGCGTCGGTCTTCAACGGCTCAATGTAGTACGGCGTCATGAGCACGAGGCCCTGGAGTTGCGGGCGGGTGCGGGCCAGCAGGGCGTCATAGGTGCGCGCGAATTCCGCGGGTGGGACGGCTTCGGATTGACGGAGGGAGTCGAAGTGCCGCCAGACATCGTTGATGCCGATCATCACGGAAAGCCAATCGGGTTTGAGCGCCAGCACGTCGGTTTCCCAGCGTGCAGCCAGATCTCTCACGGTGTTGCCGCTGATGCCCATGTTGGTGATTCGGATTCCCTGCTCGGGGTGGACGGCCATCAACAGCGCATTGATTTCAGCCACGTAGCCGTCGCCCAGGGCGTCAGCGCTGCCTTCGCCCACCGGGCGGGCGCGGTTGCAGTCGGTGACCGAGTCGCCGATCATCACAAGACGGGAACGGGGGGCGATTTTCATGAATGGCATGGGCTTCATCGAGGCACCATTTGCGCCTGCCTGCGGCAGTCAACACCGGGGAAAGCGACGGGCCGGGGGCAGCGTGCGGCGACCGGCGGGGGAAAACGCCCGTTGCTGGCTGCAGAGCCCGCTTGGCGCCGGATGCAACCCCTTTCGGATTTGCATCGCGCGACCGCAGTTATCAGGTCTGTTCAGCCCATTGTTCCCATGAATTCTTCCCGACGCTTCCTCCTGACCGGTCTGGTGCTCGCCACCAGTGCCGGCCTGGCCCCCGCCTCAGTCCCCATCACCCCCGTGCCTCCGCAGGCCACCCTCCGTGCCGCCACCGTCCAGGTGCGCGTGGCGCCCGACCACCGCAACTGGACCTATCAGCCCGGCGAGCCTGCGCAGTTCAAGGTCACCGTCACGGCCGATAACGAGCCGATCGACGGCGTGACTGTGAGCTACAAGGTTGGCCCCGAGATGATGCCGGCCGAGGCGAAGACCGCCGCCGTTCCGCTCGATGGACTGGTGATCGATGGTGGCACGTTGGCGCAGGCGGGGTTTCTGCGCTGCACGGTCACCACCGAGGTGGCGGGGCGCGCTTATCGTGGCGTGGCCACGGCGGCGTACGCGCCCGAAAAGATCGTCTCAACCCAGGTCGAACTGGCGGATTTCGACGCGTTCTGGCAGGCGGGCAAGGCCGAACTCGCGAAAATCCCGGTCGAGGCACGCGTCACGCTGCTGCCCGACGCCTGCACGGACGCGGTGAACGTGTATCACGTGAGCCTCCGCACGGTGGGACCGACCTGGACACCGGCGCCGGCGCGGATCTACGGCATTCTGTGCGAGCCGAAGGCAGCCGGCCACTATCCCGCGATCCTGAAGGTGCCGGGCGCTGGCGTCCGGCCCTACGTCGGCGACAAGGGTCTGGCGGCCCGCGGCGTGATCACGCTTGAAATCGGCGTTCACGGCATTCCCGTCAACCTGCCGCAGGAGGTGTACGATGCGCTGGCTGCCGGTGCCCTCAACGGCTACTGGCTCTACAACTTGGACGACAAGGAAACCTTCTATTACCATCGCATTTACCTCAGTTGCGTGCGGGCCAACGATTTTCTGACCGCGCGCGAGATGTGGGACGGCAAGAACCTGCTCGTCATGGGGGCGAGCCAGGGCGGCCAGTTGGCGATCGTCACCGCCGCGCTGGATCCGCGCGTCACCGGATTGGCCGCGACGCACCCGGCGTTCTGCGACGTCTCGGCGGAAATGCAGGGCCGCGCCGGCGGATGGCCGCATCCGTTCCAGCCTGATCCCGCAACCGGAAAACCCTCGCGTCAGGCGACACCGGCGAAGATCGCCACCGCCGCTTACTATGACACCGTCAACTTCTCCCGTCGCCTGAAGGTGCCGGGCTATTACACGTGGGGCTACAACGACGATGTCTGTCCTCCCACCTCGACCTACGCCGCGTTCAACGTCATCACCGCACCCAAGGAGCTCGGCCTCACGCTGGAACTCGCGCACAGCTACACGCCCGAACAAAACGAGGCGGTGAACGCTTGGGTGGAAAAATTTCTTGGCCTGAAGTGACGGGCCGGCGGAGGCGGGCCGCCCGCGCCTTCCGCCCGCGCGGGCTTGGTGCGGAAGGCGATCTCAAAACAGCGCAACCAGTCTTATATCATTGGCGGGCCAAATAATTAACGTTGTCACGCGAACCGTGGGAAAACACCATATCCCGCCAGTGATACCTGCGGCGCCCGAGCGCGATGTTTCGAAGCAGGTCATTCAAGATTGTTGCATTGTTTTTCTCCGCCATTTTCCGCGTCCCAAACCCCGTTCCTGCCAAATACCATGAAGCTTGCGAACATCGGTCCCGTCATTTCCAACCTGCCATGGCAGCCGAAGCCTGCCGGCACGTCTGACGTGGTCTGGCGGTACGACGCCAACCCGGTCATTGGACGGCGGCCGTTGCCGCGCGTCACCGGCATCTACAACAGCGCAGTGGTGCCGTTCGGCGGGAAGTTCATCGGGGTGTTTCGCACCGAGGGCATGGACCGCGTTGCGCACCTGCACGTGGGCCGCAGTCCGGACGGCTTGAAATGGACCTTCGAGCCCAAACCGATCGATTTTCACTGCGAAGACGAAGAGGTGAAACGGCACGAGTATGCCTACGATCCCCGCGTCACGCCGATCGACGGGGTGCACTACGTGACGTGGTGCAACGGCTACCACGGGCCGACGATCGGCGTCGCGCACACGACCGACTTTGCCCATTTCGAGCAATTGGAGAACGCCTTCCTGCCCTACAACCGCAACGGCGTGCTCTTTCCGCGTAAGTTTGGCGGCAAATTTCTCATGCTGAGTCGTCCGAGCGACACCGGCCACACACCCTTCGGGGATATTTTCGTCAGCGAGAGCCCCGACATGGTTTATTGGGGCAAGCACCGCCATATCATGAGCCGCGGCTCGCCGTGGTTTCAGGGGACCAAGATCGGCGCCGGCCCTTCCCCCATCGAGACCAGCGAGGGCTGGCTGCTTTTCTATCACGCCGTGACGACGACGTGCAACGGCTACGTCTATTCGATGAGTGCGGTGCTGCTCGATCTGGACCAGCCGTGGAAGGTCATCGCGCGCTGCAACCAGGCACTGCTGAATCCCGAAGCTCCGTACGAACTCACCGGTTTTGTCCCCGGCGTATGCTTTCCCGTCGGCTGCCTGTGCGATGCAGCGACCGGTCGAATCGCGATCTACTACGGCGCGGCCGACACCGTGTCGGCGCTGTGCTTCTGCCAGGCGCAGGAGATCGTCGAATTCGTCAAGGCATATTCGTTGTGAGCGATGGTCCGGGTCGGCGCTGACGCCTGTATGCACCTGCATCCTCTGACTCCGGCACCGTGGCGGTTTCGCGATGCCGCGCGCCGCTCGCGGTGGCGTGCGGCGGTGGTGCCGGGCTGCGTGCACCGCGACCTGCGCCGCCACGGTCTGATTCCTGATCTGTTCTGGGGCACCAACGAAGCGGATCTGCAATGGATTGAGGAGCGTGACTGGGAGTATCGCGCCAGCTTCGCCGTGCCGCCGGCGCTGCTCGAAGAGGAGGTCGTCGAGCTGGTGGCCGATGGGCTGGATACGGTTGCGACCGTGCAGCTCAACGGCCGCGAGGTCGCCCGCACCGACAACATGTTCGTGGGCTATCGCTGGGAGGTTAAACCGCACCTGCTTCCCGGGGAAAACGAACTGAGCATTCGCTTCACCAGTGCGATGGGCTACATCCGCGCCACCCGCCCCAAGCACCAGCCGCGCGAGATCAATGACCCGGTCGGCCGCAGCACCGTCATCCGCAAACAGCAATGTCAGTTCGGCTGGGATTGGGGGCCGCGTTTTGTGACCGCCGGCATCTGGCGCGACATCCGCCTCGAAGGATGGACCGGTAATCGCGTGGCGAGCGTCCGCGTGGCGCAGGATCACCGGTCCGACGGCAGCGTGGTGCTGTGGCTCACGCCCGAACTCGCCCGGGCTGAAACCACGCTGGTCTGCCGCTGGCGGCTCACGCTGGGCGAAAGCGTCGTGACCGAGGGCAGCGGACCGAAAATCGCGGTCGAGCATCCGCAGCTTTGGTGGCCGAACGGGCAGGGGGCCCAGCCGCTCTACCGGCTCGAGGTCGAGGTGGTTCGCCCGGACGGCATGGTGCTGGGGACGTGGGCGCGCCGGATCGGATTGCGGACCATCGTGCTCGACCGGCATCCGGATCAGTGGGGAGAATCATTCCAATTCGTCATCAATGGCCGGCCGGTGTTCGCCAAGGGCGCCAACTGGATCCCCGCCCACAGCTTTGTGGCCGGGCTGACGCGCGCTGACTACGAACGCGACCTGCGCAGCGCGGGCGAGGCGCACATGAACATGATCCGCGTGTGGGGTGGCGGCATCTACGAGAGCGAGGATTTCTACGATCTGTGCGATGAGTTCGGGCTGCTCGTGTGGCAGGATTTCATGTTTGCCTGCACACTCTATCCAGCCGACGCCGCGTTTCTGGCCAGTTCGCGCGCCGAGGTGGAGTTCCAGGTCCGGCGCCTGCGCCACCGGGCCTGCCTCGCCTTGTGGTGCGGCAACAATGAGGTTCCCGGCTGCAACGCGCAGGAGCTTGCCGCCCACCCGCGGTTGTGGGCGGATTATGAGGCGCTGTTCCACCGGTCGCTGCCCGAGGTGCTCGCGGCCACCGACCCGGTCACGCCCTACCGGCCCTCCTCGCCGTGGCGCGGCGACCTCGACATGAGCCATGCCGCGGGCGAACAGCGCGGCGACACGCATTTCTGGGACGTCTGGCATGCCCGCAAGCCGGTCAAGGATTACGAGAAATACGCCTTCCGGTTCGCCTCCGAGTTCGGCATGCAGAGTTTCGCCTCGGCGGAGACCCAGGCCGCCTTCTGTCCGCCGCACGACGCCAACGTCTTCGGCCCGACGATGACGAACCACCAGAAGAACCGGTTCGGCAATCAGATCATCCTCGACTACGTGTCGCGCGAGTACCGGTTTCCCAAGGACCAGGACGCCCTGTTGTTCCTCTCGCAGCTCAATCAGGCGGATTGCATGCAGGTGGGTGTAGAATACTATCGGCGGAACAT
>JBGOXZ010000171.1:0-6121 GCA_041479395.1 Opitutaceae bacterium | reverse complement strand
TCATGCAGTTGTAGGAGCGAGCTTCCGCCTTCGCATGAAGCTACGGCGGACAGGTGCTCGCGACCCGTCCTCCGTCTCGTCCGCCAAAGCTTCAGCGACGGCGGAAGCCTCGGCGAAGGAGGATGGCAGAGGAGAAATCGCCTGCCCCTCGACAAGCCCCTCGACACGCTCGGGGCCTTGAGCTTGTCGAAACGGCTCGGGGCCCTGAGCCTGTCGAACGGGCAAGCAGGCTCCTACATCATTCACCGAACGGTTTGGGTGCTTGCGAGCAAGATCATGGTTCTACTCCTAGGAGTCCGGCTCAATCGTGGCGTTTGGCCCACAAGCGCAGGGAGGCGAGGAGAAATTCCTCGAGCGCGGCGGACTCATTCAAGTTGAGGCGGAGCAAGCCGGTGCAGCGTTCGAGTTCACTCACCGCGGCCGTGAGCGCGCGCCGGATGGTTCGACTGCTTTCAACCTCGCCGCTTCGAGCGGGCTCAGCACCGGCGCGCCCGCCGCCGGCGGTGAGCCGCGGGCGCGCGAACGCGGCGGTGGCGACCTCGATTTCAGCAAAGAGTTTCTGGCGGATGCCGTTGGCAATGCCCGTTTCGATCGCGACCTGTTCGTCGTCCGCGAGATCGGCCGGCAACTTGTCCTGCTGGGTCTTCCAGATCTCGGCGGTGGCGCCCGCGAGGATGGCGTTGAAGCGCACGACCAGACCGTAAAGGGCGAAGAGCTGGTCGGCGACGGCTTGGGCGCCGGTGACGCCTTCCGTCAGCCGGCCGAGCCATGCCTGGTAATCGCCCGTCCAGGCGGGCAGGTCGGGATGGGCGAGCGGCGTGGCGGAAGTGGCAAAACGAAAATGAAGGCAGCGGCTGCGGATCGTCGGCAGGAGCGCGTAGGGGCGCGTCGTGAGCAGCAGGATGGTGGTGAGGCCGGGCGGCTCCTCGAGCGTTTTCAGGAAGGCATTGCTGCTTTCCACGTTCATCCGGTCGGCTTCATAGATCACGGCCACCTTGTGCATCCCGACGGAGGGCGTGACATACAGCTTGGGGAGGAACTCCCGCATGCTCCCCGGTTCGGGAGATGAAGCCTTCCCGATCGGAATGATGCGGGTCTTGCCTTGGGGCCGCAGCGCAAAGAAGTCGGGATGTTGTTCCGGGGGAAGGCGTCGGGTTGCCGGAGATCCGGCAGCCGGAGCGCCTTCGCCGGCGCTTCCCTCGCCGCCACGCACGGGCGGGACGGACCCGCGCGGCGAGCGGCGATCGTCGGGCGGATTCAGCAGCCGGTCCGCAATCGCATGGGCGACCAGGACCAGCGTGTCGAGATCGTCGCCGTGCAGCAGCAGGCTGTGCGCGAGGCGGTCGCGCTCGAGCGCCTTCTCGATCACGACCACGGCCGGCGTGCCGGCGAGCGATTCAGGCCAGGAGACGGAGGGCATCGGAATCACGGCGTGTCTTGAAACCTAGATTGTCATTCTGAACGAAGTGAAGTACCGAGGCCGCAGGCCGACAGCCAGCCATCCAGCTGGGCCTTGCCGGAGCCCGCTGCGGCAGCATGCTGGATGCTTCGCTGCGCTCAGCATGACAATTTCCGAAATTGTGGGGTTTGAAGACACGCCTCAGGCAAATCGGGATCATTCAGACGGGTGGGGTGCGTTATCCCAAGTGCGCCCTGATTTCAAGATCACGCGGCGCATGGGGAATCATCCACCCTGCCGTTGGATCCATGATCAGGCAGCCGTTTTGTTGCGCCTTCCAATGCGGGCCGGTCAAATCCCGATCCGCTTTTTCACCTCGACCCAGATCAACCGGGAAATCTTCTCCTCGGGCAGCGTGCCGTCGACGACGAAGAAACGTTTGGGCAGCGAGCGGGCCAGGACGAGGTACCCGTCGCGCACCTTTTTGTAGAAATCGATGTTCTCGCGCTCCATGCGGTCCGGCAAGTCGGACGCGCGTTGTTTGATGCGGGCGAGGCTCACCGTGGTGGGGACATCCATGACGATGGTGAGGTCGGGCAGGACGTTGCCGACGGCGAACTGGTTGATCTGCTGGACCGGGTCGCGCGACAGATTGCGGGCCACGCCCTGATAGACGGTGCTGGAATCAATGTAGCGGTCGCACAGCACGACCACGCCCTTGATCAGGTTCGGCGCGATGATCTCGCGCACGAGCTGGGCGCGGGCGGCGGCAAACAGCAGCAGCTCCGTCTCGGCGCACATCTCATTGCCCCGGGAGTTGTGGACGATGATGTTGCGCACCTGTTCGCCGATCTCGGTGCCGCCGGGCTCGCGGGTGGAAATGACCTCGTGACCGATCTGCTGGAGGTGCTCGGCGAGGTGGGCAATCTGGGTGGACTTGCCGCTGCCTTCCGAACCCTCGAACGAGATCAGAATGCCCCGGCGGTTGGAAGCGGCTTGGGCCGGGGCCGGCGCTCGACGCAAGGATCTGGTCGGCTTCTTTGGTCTTTTCATTTCGACAAGGGTTCTGACCGGTTCAGCGCCACGAAGCGAGAAAGGTTTCGAGGTCGCCCAGGGAGGGACTGCGCGCGGTGCGCACGTAAAAGCCCGACGTGCTGACGCCGAGCCCGAGGCAGGATTCGGGGCCGAGCCCGAGGAGCTGGCCGGTGACGAATCCGGCGTTAAAATGGTCCCCCGCGCCGGTGGTGATGAGCGGCTTCTCGACGTAGGGGCCGGGCACCCACCAGGTGTCGTCCTTCGTGGCGCACGCGGCGGATTTGGTGGGGTGCACCACCACCGTGGCGATGTCGAGCTTCTGACGGATCTGCCGCGCCATGGAGCGCAGGCCCTTCTCCTCCTCGGATTCCTGGCCCAGGCCCAGCACCGCGAACACCTGCTGGGCCTCCTTCAGGTTGAGGCCCAGGGTCACGCGGCCGAAGGCCTGGAAGCGCGCGATGGCGTGCAGCGCGAGCGATAGGTCCGTCGCCGGACGCTTTTCCGGGTCGGCGAGGTCGAAGAAGAACAGCCGCTCGCGCGGCGGCAGCGAGGGGAAGACGTGCCCGGCCAGCTCCTCGAAGATCGCCGTCATGTTTGGGATCATGGTCCAGTTGACCAGCGCCACGAGATCGGCGCGCGCCAGGCTGTCGAACAGCGCGCCTTCGCCCATGACCGCGACAATCCGCGCATAGGTGATCTCATCAAGACTCTTCAACAGGCCCAGCATCAGTTTGCCATCGGTGAACTCGAGGGCGATGGTGAAGCTGGGATCGCACAGCGAGACAACCTCGGCCTGGCGGGCCAGCTCTTGAAACACCGGATGGATCGCGGGCGTGCCGAGCGCACCGATGTATTTGAGCCGGAGGCCGGCGGCCAGCAGGGCGCTGGCCATGATCGGGCCGTTGCCGCCCAGCTTGTCGAGGCGCGGATAAAGCTCGATGTTGGTGCTCTTGCCCGCCGCGGCGAGGATGCGCCGGCCAAACTCCTCGATCAGGGCCATCGGCGCGAAGGCTTCGCCCTGCCCGTGGCGCGTGGCGACGGGATGGACGATCCGGTCCACGAAGCCGTCGAGGCCGACCACGGCGAATTTGCCGGAGACGGAGGCCCGCCGGGTGCGGAGTTCCTCCAGGGTGCGGGTCTTGAAATTCATGGCGGTAAGTCGCCCCAAGCAGAAAATGGCGGAGGGAAGGTCGCAATCAGATTCGCGCGCGCCGGTCCGACCATTTTCATTGCGCGTTGCCATCATTCGCGCCATCAGTCAACCCTATGTTCCTGTCCGTCTTGTTGACGCCGGTTTTTGCGACCACCAACCCGTGGCAGCTCTTCGTCCGCTGCGATCCCGTCGGCCAGGTGATTGTCGTCCTGCTCGGCGTTTTCAGCCTGGTCGCGTGGACGATCATGTTCGGCAAGCACATGGAGCTGAGAAATCTCAGCCGGCTTAACCGCACCTTCGAACGCAATCTGCGGGAGCAGCGCACGCTGCTCAACCTGCCCGAATCATTCCGCAACCGCCGCGCCATCCCGTATGCTGACCTCTTCGCCGACGCGATCGAGGCGTACTGGCACGCCGCGGCGATCGGCAAGGAGAAGGGCGAGGATACGCTCCGGGCGCGGCTCGAGCACGCCGAAAACGCCCTGCAGCGCGGACTCGCCCGGCAGACGCTCCGCTATGAATCGAGCATGATCTTCCTCGCCAGCATCGTCTCCGGCGCGCCGTTTCTCGGCCTGCTCGGCACGGTGTGGGGCGTGATGGAGGCGTTCAGTTCCATCTCGGTCCAGCAAACGGCCAGCATCCAGACGCTGGCGCCCGGTGTCTCCGCCGCGCTGCTCACCACCATCGCCGGACTGATCGTCGCGATTCCCGCGGTTTTCGGTTACAATATCCTGCTGGGGCGCAGCCGCCTGCTGATCACCGAAACGGAAAACTACGCCAGCATCCTGGCGGACCGCATCGAACTCGAGATGCGAATGTAGGAAGCCCACCATGGCCCGGACTTTTCGCCGGCAGCGTACCGCCCATCCGATCGCGGATCTGAACCTGACGAACCTCATCGACCTGGGGTTCACGCTGCTGATCATCTTCATGATCGCGACGCCGCTCATCCAGCAGGAGCAGACCATCCCGGTCAATCTGCCGACGGAGTCGAAGCGCGGACAACCCAAGGCGCCGAGCGAGCCGGAGTTCCAGCCGATTTCCATCGACCGCAGCGGCCAGTACTATTACGGCCCGCACCGGGTGAGTTTTCGCGAACTCGAGACACTGGTGGCGGGTCTCGGGGCCCGGCAGAAGCAGCCGGTGATCCGCATCCGCGCCGACCAGACGCTGCAATACCAGCAGGTGATTCGCTTGATGAATCTGCTGATGAAGAATAACTGCAGTAAAATCACCTTCGACACGCAGGCGGATTGACCATGTACGCCCGGGCGCCCACCGCGTTTTTCCTCTCGCTGCTGCTCCACGGAACGGTGGTGGTGGCCATCGTGGTGCTGGCGTTCATCGTGCAGCAGCACACGCCCCCGCCCGTGCAGGTCTTCGAACTGGTCGCCGGCCCGCCCACGGATCTCACCGCGACCGCGGCGCCGGCCTTGGGCACCCCGGAGGGAACGGTGGACGTGAAGATCCCCGAGCCGCCGGCGAGAGCCGAACCGGTCAAGGCCGAGCCCGCCACGCCCCAAGCCGAAGTCGCAAAGCCCGCCACGCGTCCGGAGGCCAGGACCACCGCTCCGGCCAGGACGCCGGCCAAGGCGGAGCCGAAGATGTCCTACGATCAGTTCGTGAACAAGCACGGCAAACCGTCGACCTCGCGGACGGCCAGTTCCGGGGCGCCACGGGCGACGGCGGTGCCCAAGATCAACGCCAAGGGCATCGCGGAGGGCGTGATCGGCGGCTCGCCCAATTCCAAGGGCGGCGGGGGAGGGCGGGCGTTGACCGCCGCGCAGCGCACGGAGTTGGAGGGTTACATCGCGCGCCTCGTCACCGCCCTGCGCCAGAATCACGAGAAGCCGCCCGGGCTGTCCGATCTGCTCTCGGCCGACGTCGAATTCCTGATCGCGGCCGACGGATCGATCTCGCGCGTGCACATTGTGCGCTCCTCCGGCAATCCCGCCTTCGATCAATCCTGCATCGACGCGTTCCGGCGGATGGGGTCGATCGGGCCCAAGCCGGACGGCAAGAACGACACGTGGGTGCTGACGTTCCGGATGAAGGAAGAGTGAGCGGGGAATTTTTTCTCACGCCAAGGGCGCCAGGGACGCGGAGGAAAGCATGTGTGTCCAAGCCCTTGCAGCCGTTGCGGCCGGGTAGGGCGCGTTATCCTTAACGCGCCGCACTCCGCAGCGATCCAAGGTGGTGTCGCAGCCGCGCTACGCGCAATGCGGTAAGCGCAAGGCGCTCCAATTCCTTTCGCTCATTGCCCTTTGCCCTTGCGCCTTGGCTCCGCGGCAATGCTGGCCGCCCAAAAAGTCCTTGCCATCAGAGGCGAAACTTTGATCTTACACGCCTTCCGGGATTCTATGGGCTCGTAGCTCAGTTGGAAGAGCGCCGCAATGGCATTGCGGAGGTCGTCAGTTCGATCCTGATCGGGTCCACCACTTTCCAAACTCTCAAATCACAAATGATTGGCGCGTTTTTTTTATAGACAATGATCCCGCGACAACCGGTCGACGCTGGAGATTTCCTGTACCAAC
>JBGOXZ010000170.1:0-6163 GCA_041479395.1 Opitutaceae bacterium | reverse complement strand
CCACGCCATCGTGCTCGATGGGTTGCGCCCCGAACCGCACCCCACGCATTTGAACATCGCGGAAGCCATCGAGGTAGCCCGCGCCCTCGGCGCGCCGGCGACCTATCTGACTCACCTCACGCACGCGGTCGACCACGGACCCTTCGAGGCCACGCTCCCTCCCGGCATCCGGCTGGCGTATGACGGACTGAGGTTGACGTTGTAAGCCGGACTCCTGCAGGAGAACCGACAATTCCCGCAAGAACCCCCATACGGTTTGGTGAACTGATATAGGAGCCTGCTTGCAGGCGACTTCTCCTCTGCAATCGCGAGTAAACTCGCTCCTACAACTGCATGAATCCGGCTAGGAATCATCACGATGGCGTCGCAGTTTTCGTCTTCACTGCGTCCCCGCTTGCGATCTCCCATGGGGAACCGTCATCTCCTTCTCGTCGAAGAGCCCGGCAAGTTGCGGAGGATCGATCACAAGGAATTCTGGCGTCCGGAGCGTGACGAGAAGAGGTAGGGTGCAGACTTGGTGCGCCCTCATCTGATCGAACGAAGCAAGACCACGCCGGACCGCGGATCATCGTGGGCAGAGCCGCGGCTCGGCGGCCCTTCGGCACGCTCAGGGTCCCGAGCCAAGTCGAGGGAGAGCCTCGCCCTCCACCGGGAACAGATTGGTTTCGTTGAGGGGGATGGTGCCGAATCTATTTGGATCGCAGTTGGTATGACGGCTGATGCTCACCGCAGCGCGCGGATCGCCGGTACCCGCCAAAACAGATACAGGCCGTAGGCCAGCGCGATCACGCCGCCGAAAGCCGCCCCGACTTGGATGCCAAAACTCTCCGCCACCGCGCCGGCGATCAGCGATCCAATCGGAAAGAAGCCAAGGAATACCATCATGTAGACGCTCATCACCCGGCCCCTGAGGCCGTCCGGAACGGTGGTCTGCACCAGGGTGTTGGCCGTCGCATTCTGCGTCATGAACCCAAGGCCCGCCACGACCAGGAATCCCAGAGTCAGGTGAAACGATTTCGACAGCGACAGGGCGATGACCATCACCGGGAACAGCAGATTGCCCGCCGTCAGAACCAAACCCTTGCGCTGATAGTTGCCCAGCGAGGCGATCATCAGGGCGCCCGACAGCGCGCCCACGCCGATGGCCGTGCTCATGAAACCGTAACCGACCGTGCCGGCATGCAGGACATCCTGCGCGAACGCCGGCAGCAGGGCCATGTAGCCAAGGGCGAACATGTTTGACACCGCCACCAGCGTGATCAGCGGCCGCACGGTCGGGTGGTGCCAGATGTAGCTGACGCCCTCCCGCATTTGCCGGAACGGAGACTCGGTCGAAGGCGCGCCGACGTACGGCTTCACATTCATCAGGAACAGCCCGGCAATCACGGCCAGAAAACTGACGCCGTTCAGCACGAAGCACCACGCCGTGCCGACCGCGGCCAGGGTCACGCCGGCCAGGGCGGGGCCGATGATCCGGGCCGAATTGAACATCGCCGAATTCAGCGCGATGGCGTTCATCAGTTCCTTCCGGCCCACCATCTCCACCACGAACGCCTGCCGCGTCGGCGCATCGAAGGCGTTCGCGGTACCCAGCATGAACGCCAGGATCGCGACGTGCCACCACTGGATGGTGCCGAGAAACATGTCCGCCGCCAGAATGAAGGCGAGAGTCATCATGACCGTCTGGGTCATCAGCAGCAGCCGGCGCTTGGGCATGCGATCGGCCACGACCCCGGCCCAGAGGGAAAAGGCCAGCACCGGCACGCCGGAGCAAAATGAGACCACGCCCAGCTTGAAGGGCGAGTTGGTGAGTTCATAGACCAGCCACGCCTGGGCGACGTTCTGCATCCACGTGCCGACGAGCGAAACCAACTGGCCGAAGAAAAACAGGCGGTAGTTGCGATGCTGGAGGGCGGCGAAGATGTGGGACAGCGCAAAACTCCGCTCAGACCCATTTTCCCGAGGCGGCGAACTTGCCGCGGGCCGATCAAACGGCGGCGATGATGGGCCGGGTTCATCCATGGGAAGATTGGGTTGCTCGCATACTTGGGATGGAACCGTCGCGGCAATCCAGTGCAAATTTCAACCGAGGCGCAGATTTCAACGGCCTGGCGAAGGCCGGCGTGAACCTCAGGGATGGTTGGCTCCGCGATGGCGAACGCCAGGGTCCATTCAAATCGCGGCCTCAAGCCGCTCCGGCAACGTTTGAAGACACGACCTGAACGGGGAAAGCTCGCCTGCGCTTCAACCAAGCCGTCCATACCGGGAAAGGGATGGCGCGGACCAAGGAGCGGGCGAAGCCGCATTTCTTTGAAAAAGGGGCTTGCCAAATGCCTACTGAGTTAATCTAGATTAAAACAGTAGACATTATGAAGCTCTCCAAGAAAGGTGAGTACGCCCTCCGGGCACTGATCGACTTGGGCATTGCCGCCGAGGTTGGCCGGTCGCTCGTGCAGGTCGCCGAACTCGCCTCCAATGAACAGCTTCCGATCAAGTTTCTCGAGCAGATCATGCAATTGCTCAAAGAGGAGGGCTTCATTGAAAGCCGGCGCGGAAAATTCGGCGGCTATCGTCTGGCGCGGCCGGCGGCCAGGATCGCAGTGGGCCAGGTGGTGCGCCTGATCGACGGACCGCTCGCCCCGATCAACTGCGTCAGTCAAACGGCCTACGAGAAGTGCTCTTGTCCCGACGAGGCACACTGCGGCTTGCGCATGCTCATGCTCGATGTGCGCAACGCCATCACGAACATCCTCGACCGTTATTCGCTGGCCGATGTCGTCGAGGTGACGCTGCGCAAGATGCGCCGCGACGGCGTGACGCTGCCATTTACGCGGCCGGCGCGCAATCCGCGTCCAGCGAGTGAACGCCGGAAGCGGGCCCGTGTCTCTCCCACATCCAACCGTCTGCAACCCGTCGAGGGGCTCATCAACAACCTCCTCGGCGATTACGCGATATGAGCAAGATCACATCATCGGGTGTCAGGGCTGCGCTGGCTCTCGCGGCGCTGTCGACCGGCGCGGTGCTTCTGCGGGCCGCCGCAGACGACACGGACGCGGAAATCAAGGCCTTGCGCGAAC
This sequence comes from Opitutaceae bacterium, assembly GCA_041479395.1. Lineage (GTDB taxonomy): Bacteria > Verrucomicrobiota > Verrucomicrobiia > Opitutales > Opitutaceae > Fen-1467. The sequence continues at coordinate 3,086 of JBGOXZ010000170.1, read as the reverse complement.
AGATCCGGCGGCTCGACGAGCGGCTGCACCAGCTCGAGCAGAAACAGCAGCTCAAAGAGCAGGAGGCCGCCGCCGTGGCCAAGGCTGCGCCGAAGATCGCCATCACGGACAAGGGCTTCACCTTCGCCTCGGGCGACGGCGCCAATTCGGTCAGCATCCGCGGCCTGGTGCAGCTCGACTCGCGCCTGTTCTTCGGTGATGGCGGCGGGGTCGTAAACAATTCGTTCGTGCTGCGCCGCGCGCGGCCGATCGTCGAAGGCACGTTCGGCAAGATCTACTCATTCCAATTTGTGTCCGAGTTCGGCGGCACCGGCGCGCCGAGCATCCTGGACGCGAACTGGGGGGTGGCGCTGAGCAAGGCGGTGCAGTTCAAGTTCGGCAAATTCAAGGCGCCGGTCGGCCTCGAGTGGCTGCAGTCCGATTCGTGGACGTTCTTCGATGAGCGCTCGCTGGCCACCAACTTGGTGCCGAACCGCGATCTTGGCGTGCAACTCGGCGGTAGTTTCCGGGACGGCGTGGTCACCTACGCCGCCGGGGTTTTCAACGGCGTGGCCGACGGCACCAACTCCACCAACGCCGACTTCGACAACGAGAAGGATGTGATTGGGCGCCTGTACCTGCAGCCGTTCAAGGCCGCCAAAGACTCGCCGCTGCAGGGGCTGGCCTTCGGTGCCGCCGCCAGTCTGGGCCGGGAGAAGACCGCCGCGGCCGTGACCGGTGGCTACAAGACCGACGGCCAGCAGACATTCTTCAAGTACAGGAGCACCGTGGTGGCCGACGGGCAGGTCTGGCGCGTTTCGCCCCAGGCCGAGTACCGTCATGGTCCCTTCGGCGCCATCGGCGAATATGTTGTCTCCACCGTCAATGTGCGGCCGGGCTCGACCGGTCCGAAGGCCGAGCTGCAAAACAAAGCCTGGCAGCTGGCAGCCGGTTACGTGCTCACTGGAGAGAATTCCTCCTACACCGGCGTCGTTCCAAGCCAGCCCTTCAGTTGGGAGAATGGAACGTGGGGGGCGTGGGAGGTCGCCGTGCGGTACGCGAACCTCAAGATCGACGACCGGGCGTTCCCGCTGTTTGCCGACCCGGCGGTCAATGCGAACGAGGCGTCCGCCCTTGGTCTCGGCCTGAACTGGTATCTCAGCAGAACCGTGCGCACCACGTTCGACTACTACCAAACCCGTTTCGCCAACAAGGTGCCAACCTCCTCGACGCAGATCCTGCGCCAGGATGAAAAGGCCCTCATCACCCGTTTCCAAGTATCGTTCTGAATGCCGTCGTCGTTAATATCGTCCATGAAAGCCGGATTTCTGCTTTTCGTCGCTTTGTCGGCAGCCTCGGCGGCGCCCGCCGGGAAAACCGTTCTGCGCGTCGGCTACTTTCCCAACGTCACGCACGCCCAGGGCGTGATCGGCCGGCAGACGACCCGCGAGGGTCACGGCTGGTTCGAGCAGCGGCTCGGTCCCGACGTCGAGATCCAATGGTTCGCGTTCAATGCCGGCCCCAGCGCGATGGAGGCGATCTTCGCCGGCTCCATCGACCTGACCTACGTCGGACCCAATCCCGCGCTCAATGCCTACCTCCGCTCGCGCGGCGACGAAATCCGCGTCCTCGCCGGGGCGGCCGAGGGCGGCGCGGCGCTGGTCGTGGCGGGCGACGGCCGCATCAAGGCGCCGGCGGACTTCCGCGGCAGGAAACTCGCGACGCCCCAGTTCGGGAATACGCAGGACGTGGCCGCGCGCGCCTGGCTGAGGAAGCAGGGCTTCAGGGTCACGCAGACGGGCGGCGATGTGTTCATCCTGCCCACGGCCAATCCCGACCAGCTCGCGTTGCTCGCGTCGGGCCAGATCGATGCCGTCTGGACGGTCGAGCCCTGGGTGTCACGGCTGGAGCAGGAGGCGGGCGGGAAAGTGTTGCTCGAGCAGGGCGACGTCGTCACCACGCTGCTCGTGTCCAGCGTCCGCCTGCTGAAAACCCGGCCGGAGCTCGCGCAGAAATTCCGCGCGGCGCACGTCGAGCTCACCGGGTGGATCAACACCCACGAGGCCGAGGCGCGCGAAATCGTCCGCGCCGGCCTGAGCGCCGAGGTCCGCCGCGAGATGTCCTCCGGACTCATCGCCAGCGCGTGGCGCCGGCTGCATTTCACCGCTGAGCTCAAACCCGCGCAGATCGAAGGGCTGGTCGCGGACGCCCAGAGCGTCGGCTTCCTCCCGGACGCCCTTCCCTTGGACCGCCTTTTCTCCGGCAAACCATGACCCTGCAGCAGGAACTCGCCGTCACGTCCAGCGCCAAGCTGGCCGTAAGGAACGTCTCGAAGACCTTCCGCACCGACCGCGGCAGCGTGCACGCGCTGGACCGCGTCACGCTGAATGTCAGCGACGGCGAGTTCGTCTGCCTGGTGGGTCCGAGCGGCTGCGGCAAGTCGACCCTGCTCAACATCATCGCGGGGCTCGAGACGCCCGACGAGGGAGAGGTCCTGACGGACGGCGAGCCGATCCGCGGCCCGGGGCGCGACCGCATGGTCATGTTCCAGGAGGCGGCGCTGTTCCCCTGGCTCGACGTGTTCGACAACGTGATGTTCGGGCTGAAGCTCAAGCCCGGCCTGACCAACGCGGAGCGCGAGGAGGTGGCGCGCTACTATCTGAAACTGGTCGGTCTGGAGAGCTTCCTGCATGCGAACATCCACGAGCTTTCCGGCGGCATGAAGCAGCGCGTGACGCTGGCCCGGGCGCTGGCCCCCAATCCCCGGGTGCTCCTCATGGACGAGCCGTTTGCGGCGCTCGACGCGCTCACCCGGGAACAGCTCTACGGCGACCTCCAGCAGATCTGGGAGGAGCGCCGGAAAACCATCGTCTTTGTCACCCACAATGTCCGCGAGGCGACCTGCCTGGGTAATCGCGTGGCCCTGTTCTCACCGCACCCCGGCCGCATTCGCGAGGAATTCAAAATCCCGCTGGCGCGGCCGCGCGACATCAACAGTGTTGACCTCGCGGAACATGCCACGGAAATCATGCGCGCCCTCAAGGGGCATCTGCGCGCCACGGAGGTCCAGGAATGAAACGCATCATCACCGCAGTCGTCTTTTTTGG
>JBGOXZ010000169.1:0-6173 GCA_041479395.1 Opitutaceae bacterium | reverse complement strand
GTCACGCCAACCGCCCCGGCAGAATCGCCGGGCGGGACGCCCGGCAAAGCACGCGGGACGCGTGCGCTCCCCCGTCCTCCCATCGCCATCCTCCGCGAACAGGGCGTCAATGGCCAAATCGAGATGGCCGCCGCCTTCACTCGCGCCGGCTTCCAGGCCATCGACGTCCACATGACCGACATTATCAGCGGACGCATCAAGCTGTCGGATTTCCGCGGCCTGGTCGCCTGCGGCGGCTTCAGCTACGGCGACGTGCTTGGCGGCGGCGAAGGCTGGGCCAAGAGCATCCTCTTCAACGAACGCGCCCGCGCGGAGTTCGCCGCCTTCTTCGCCCGCGCCGACACCTTCGCCCTCGGCGTGTGCAACGGCTGCCAGATGATGAGCGCCCTCCACTCGATCATCCCCGGGTCCGACCACTGGCCGCGCTTCGTGCTAAACCAGTCGGAGCGCTTCGAAGCCCGCTTCGTGTCGCTGAAGATCGAGAAAAGCCCCAGCGTGCTCTTTGCCGGCATGGAAGGCTCGGTCATTCCCATCGCCACGGCGCACGGCGAAGGTTACGCCGAGTTCACGGACGCCGCCGCCGCGCAGGCCTGCAGCGACTCCGGCCTCGTCTGCGCGCGATTCATCGACAACAAGCAGGCGCGTGCGCTTGCCAAATCGGATAGCCGCGAAGCGCAGACGTCCGTAGGGGCGCAGTCTCGCTGCGCCCTTACCTCCCGTCATGGTCCAACGGCCGAAGGCGGACCGCTCTGCACCGAGCAATATCCCCTCAATGCCAACGGCTCCCCCTTCGGCATGACCACCTTCACGACGACCACCGGGCGCGTGACGATATTGATGCCGCATCCGGAGCGAGTCTTCAGGACATGCCAGCTCAGCTGGCATCCCAACGGGTGGCCTGAAGACTCGCCCTGGATGCGGCTGTTCTATAATGCCCGCGCTTGGATCAATTAGGTTTCGCCGGCGCGAGCCGTTCTACCGAACGGTAGAATGCCTCACCCTGAGCGCGTCTTCAGAACGGCTCAGATGAGCTGGCACCCCGCCGACTGGCCTGAAGACTCGCCTTGGATGAGGCTGTTCAGAAATGCCCGCTCTTGGGTCGCGTGAGCCAATCAAGAGTCACGCCATGAGGTTGCCCTTTCTGATGTTCGGCCAAGACCAGTGGGGGATCAATGGGGCCGGGCTCCTGCTTCTCACTTCTGCACGGGTGGCAGCAGTCCGCGGAGGTCGCGTCCTCGGGAATTTGCGCATTGGGAACCCGACCCAGCGGGTTGGCCTCAAGGGCGGGGTCCACCCGGGAGCGCCAGGCCGGAGAGAGATTGAATCGAATCAACGCTTCACCTAAGAACGGGCCATGATCCAGACGACCAACCGACGGCAATTCGTGAAGCAGCTGATCTCCTCGGGCGCCGTGCTGACGGCGGGATCGTGGTTGAGCAGCCTCGGTTACGCGCAGACCCGCCGCGGTGCCGCCCGAGCGGTCATCAACCAGGCCGGTTATCGCTCGGATTTGGATCGCCGGCTGCTGGGCGCTTTTTTGGAGCACCTGGGCCGGGCCGTCTACACGGGCGTGTACGAGCCCGGCTCCAAACTCGCCGACGAGAAGGGGTATCGCAAAGACGTCATGGCGGCGGTCAAGGAACTTGGGGTGCCGATCATTCGTTATCCGGGGGGGAACTTTGTTTCCGGCTATCACTGGCAGGACGGCGTCGGGCCCAAAGACCGGCGGCCGACCGTCTTGGAACGGGCCTGGAATTCCCTCGAGACAAACCAATTCGGCACGAACGAATTCCTTGCGTGGTGCCGACTGGTCCAGACCGAGCCGCTGCTCGGTTTCAACCTTGGCACCGGCACCGCGGAGGAAGCCGTCGCTTACGTCGAATACTGCAACGTCGAACAAGGCACCAAATGGAGCGAGCTGCGGCGGCAGCATGGTTATGCGCAGCCGCACAACGTGCGGTATTGGTGCTTGGGCAATGAAATGGATGGTCCGTGGCAGATGGGCCACATGACCGCCCGCGAATACGGCCGCAAGGCGCGCGATGCCGCCCGGCAGATCCGGGTGGTCGATCCCGCGACGAAGCTGATCGCCTGCGGATCGAGCAATACGATCCTGCCCACTTATCTGGAATGGGACCGCGAAGTCCTCGAAGAATGTTACGACCAGGTGGATGGAATTTCGCTGCACAACTACTATGGCAACACGCCGGCGCTGACCGGCAACAATTCCTCCCGCTATCTCGCGATGAATCTGGACATGGAAAAACAGATTCACGAGATCACCGCCGTCTGTGACTACGTGCAGGGCTTGCTGAAGTCGCCGAAACGCCTGTGGCTGTCGTTCGACGAATGGAACGTCTGGTATCGCGCGCGCGGTGGCCGCTTCGCCAACGGGCAGGGAACGTTTGCGCCGCATCTGCTGGAGGAGGTCTACAATCTGGAAGACGCGCTGCTGGTGGGCGGTTTTCTAAACACGCTGCTCCGGCAATCCGCGCGCGTGCGGGTCGGTTGTCTGGCCCAGATCGTCAATGTCATCGCGCCCCTGGTGACGAACGAGACTTCCGTGCTGCGCCAGAGCATTTATCATCCGTACGCCTGGGCGCTCAAGTACGCGCACGGAAGGGTGCTCGATTTGCAGGTGGAATCCGAAACCTATCCGATCAAGGCGGACGGGCTGCGGGCGGACTTCGCCCGCGACGACCAGGTGCCCTACCTCGATGTCGCCGCGACCCTCAATCCGCCGGATGGACGGGCGAGCGTGTTCATGCTGAATCGCGATCTCGAGTCGGAGCGGGAACTGGTCCTGGTCTGGCGCGATCCGCTGCCCGCGCGCGTGCTGGCTTGCGAAACCCTGACGGGACCGGACCTGAAGGCGGTCAACACGTTTGCGCAACCTGCGCGGGTCGCGCCCCAAGCACTCGATGCGCCCGCCGCCGGATCGAGCATGACGTTCAAGCTGCCACCCCGATCCTACAGCGTCGTCCAGATCGCGACCTCGTAAAGTCAGGGCCCGGCCCAAGGGAACCCGTCGTGATTCCTGCCCGCCCCGCCTGGGCCAAAGACCACCCAAAGAAGGCACCAAAAAGGTCATGCTGTACCTTCCACCTCGTGGATCACGCCCCACTTCATGAAGCCCGCCCTCTACTCCGAAAGGTGAATGGTACAGCATGACCCCTGCTACGGGATATTTCGTCTCCGTCGCGATCGCCATTGCCACCGGCGCCATGGTGTTCCCGTGGGTGATCGTGTCGCCCCGGCAGCTGCAAAAAATGGGCTTCGATCCCGCGCGCCTCGCGGGAGTGCCGGCGGCGCTTATCAGCGGCGTCATTCTCGCGCTGCTGAACTGGCGCTGGGACGGTTGGATTTCAGCCGTCCGGGGGACCGATCTCGTCGACGCACACCGTTTCCTCCCGATGAGGATCATCCATCTCGCCACACTCCTGTTCGTTTTATGGGTCGCTGCGCTCGCGGTGTTCACCCGTCCGCGTGCGCGCAAGTAGTGCACCGCCCGTTTCCTCACCTCTTATGCAATTCCTCCGCGCGTTCCGTCCACTGTGCGTCCTCGCTTTCGTTTCAACCGTTTTCTCCGCCGATCTCTCGCCGGAGAAATGGGGCGCCCAGGAACGCGCCCGCGTCGAGGCGCTCGCGCAACTTCCTACTCCGCCCTCGGCGCATCCGATCGACGCGAAATCGGGCGTCGTCTCCGCCACCATGTCGCCGATCGCCGTCCGTGCGGGTCTCGCAGCGCTGCAGCAGGGCGGCACCGCTGCCGACGCGGCCGCCTGCATCGCGTTGACCCAAATCACCACGGCCCTCGGCTCCTATGTCTCCTACGCCGGCGCCCTGCAGCTCACCTATTACGAGGCAAAAACAAATCGCGTCTACGCGATGAACGCCGGTTGGAATTCCTACCTCGGAGAGACCGATCCACCAACGATTGCCACCGCGGACCAGCCCGACGCCGCTCCAGGCCGAAAAACCCTCGTGCCCGGTTTCATGGCCGGCCTCGCGTCGATGCACCAACGTTTCGGCGCCCTGCCCTTCGCCGACCTGTTCTCCCCTGCGATCTGGTATGCAGATAACGGCGTCACGCTCTCGCCGACCTTCGCGGGTTTCTTCACCGCCCGACAGACTTACCTCGCTCGCACCGCGGAGGGTCGCGCCTTCATCCACCAGGCGTCCCCGGATCGCCTGCCCGCCGCGGGGGATCGCTTTGTCCAAGCTGAGCTCGCGAAAACTCTCCGCGCCGTCGCGAAGCATGGCGCGGAATACATGTATACCGGCGAATGGGGGCAGGCGTTTGTCGCCACCGTGCAGGGGGCCGGCGGCAAGGTTTCACTCGACGACTTGAAACGCTACCAACCGATTTGGGAGGAGCCACTGCGCACGACGTTTTGCGGTTACACGATCCACGCACCGGGCGCCTCCACCGAAGGCGGCTACCAGATTCTCCAAACCCTGAACCTGCTCGAAGCACTCAAGACCTCTTCGCGGCGGCCATACTGGCAGGAGCCGCAGACCCTGGTCGATCTGTCGCGCGTGCTGCAATTCTCCGCCGCCGGCACGGCGATTCACGGAGCGGTCGCGGCCACGGGCGCCGCCGCGGGTCTGAATCTGACTTTGCAGGATCGCGCGACGAAGCCCTACGCGAACACCGTGCTGCCGCTGCTCGATCTCGTTTTCAACCCGGCGCAAAAAGTCGAGAGCCCGAAGCATAGCGACGCGATTGTCGTGATCGATCGATGGGGCAATGTGGCTGCGCTCGTTCACACCATCAACACGGTCCTCTGGGGTTCGGCCGGCCTGGTGGTTGGCGGCGTGCCGTTGTCCGACGCCGCGTGTTATCAGCAGTCGCGGTTGTCCGCGCTGAAACCCGGCGATCGCGTCCCAAACGAAATGGCGCCGCTCATCGCGCTCGCCGACGGCAAGCCCACCGTCGCGATCGCCTGCATCGGGGTGTCGCTGGTTCCGGAAACCGCGCGGCTGCTTCTTGCCACGCTCGCGCACAACGTCGATCTACCCACCGCCATGGCGGCGCCTCCACTCTTGCTCAACGTGAACTTCACTCAACGTGCAACCATTCATCTGCCGGAAAACGGCTACGACGCGGACTTCTTAAAGAATCTTCGTGCCCTTGGTATCACCGTGGAATTGAAGCCGCAGCAAGAGGTCTGGAACCTGAAGGGCACCGCCGTGATAGCGGAAATCGATGGCGCGAAATCGTCACGCGGGACGGTTGAATTGCCCACGATTTTTAGCTTCGCCGCCGGTTACTGAGCATCGGCCTGCAGCGAAAGCGACTTTCCCCGCCCGAGCCGAACCCCACGACCAGGAAGTAGGCCGGCCCCGCCTAAACCGCTATTGCCACCCGTCACCCGATCGTTGACCATACCTTATGCCAAAATGCCACCCCGGTTTGATGGCTCTGGTGGGCGGCGGGCTTTTGCTGGGAATTGCCCACGCCACCGAACCCCCTGCTCCGCCCCCTCCCGCCCCCGCCGCTGAGGCGGCCGCCCAAAAGCCCGAACCCACCCCCGCTCCCGCGAAGGACCATGGCAACGGCCAGGCCCCGGCCGCTGCGGTCGCTCCAAGCGCGGCCGCAGCCGCGCCGCATCTCGTGGATTCCCTCGCGGCGCTGCAATCGGCGATCAATGAGGCGGTCGCGGGCGACACCATCACGCTGAAGAACGGCGTCTACACCACGGCCGCACCGATCACCGCGAACCGCCCGGGCAAGGCCGGCCAGCCCATCACCATCGCGGCCGAAAGTGTCGGCGGCGTCGAAATCATGGGCACGAACGGCTTCCAGGTCGTCGCGCCGGCGGCGCATATTCTCATCTCCGGTTTCCTGCTCACCCATGCCTCCGGGACGACTACCATCGACATGGACACCAGCGATGTGCGCTTCACGCGCAACACGTTTCGCTGCACGGGCGACGGGGCCTATCTTTCCATGGTCGGCGACGACGCGCAGGTCGACCACAACGAATTCAGCCCCAAGACGGGCGCGGGCGCCATGATCGCCGTATCCGGGACGGGCAGCCAGGTCGCGCGGCGGCTCTGGATTCACCACAACTTATTTCACGACCTTGACAACGCCGGGTCAGGGGGCGCGCAGATGATTCGTTTCGGCCTCCTCAGCTCCCACGGCCAGTCCACGGGCGCCGGCCTCG
>JBGOXZ010000168.1:0-6185 GCA_041479395.1 Opitutaceae bacterium | reverse complement strand
ACAACGGCATTCTGCCGTCCGGCAGAACGGGCGGCTCGGGTGGCGTGAACGGCGGGCGCGGCCAGCCCAGGGCGACTGCGGCATAGTTGCGGCCGGGAGTGTGGTTCGGGTTGACGCGCATGAGGTCCTTCAGGTCGGCCTCGAAGCGGTTCCACAGATTAAACTTCGCGCTGTGCGGATGCTCCTCGACCAGCATCGCGTAGCTGTCCCGCACCTGCGTGAAACGGTCGAGCTCGTGTTCGACCCGCGCGGCCTCGCGGGGCTTGAACACCAGCCGGACATTCGCCCCGCAGAGCGAAAAGGCATCAAAATCCGCGCTGGCGCTGGCAAGGGTGAGGTAAAGCGCCCGGCCGGGCGGAAGCAGGCGGTCGCGCAAATCGAGCCAGAGGGTTTTCGCCTCGTCCGGTTTCACACTGAACGTGAAGTCGAGCAGGTTGCGCATGGGCCACAGCGGGTCCTTCACCTGGATGTTGAGCGGAATCAGCCCGCCCTGTGTCGGTGTCACCTTGAGCGCCGGCAGGTCGATGGCGATGCCGTCGAGCCCGTCGGGGCGTTGGTCCCACGTATCGGGGATGAGCACGTGCACGAGCGGCAAATTGGGTCGGCCCGTCAGCGCGTTCGAAGGTGCCGCGAGCGACGCACCCGCCGGACGAGTAATGAGCAGTTCGCGCTCGTCGGCCGGAAAGCGACCCTGGATGAAACCGCCCAGGGGCTGCAGACTGGCCTCCACGGCGATGCCGAAGGCGAGGCGGTAGGCGAGCGTGGCGCTGCCTGCAGGCTCGCGGCCGGCGGTGACGTTGTACGCGACGAGCTCCCCGATCGGCTCTTCCTGCTCGATATTGGTGAAGCGGATTTTGCCGCCGACGTTCGGTGCCGCCAGACGATGCACGGTCTTTTCCTGACCTTGGGGACGCTCGAAGAGCGTCGACGCGGCCGGGCCGTCGTCCGCGGCATCCGGCGGCAGCAGTTCCATCCTGCCCCAGGCGGCGCCGGAGATCTCAAAGTGATTCCATGGCTCGTCGGGCATGACAAATGTGATGGCTTTGCCGGACTGGACGTAGCAGTCCCAGTCAGGCAACTGGAAGTAATCGTTGCGACCCGGCAGGCGCGAGCGGTTGTACACACCCGGCCAGGTCGTCTCGCGGATCCCGTCGCACGCTTTCCACCACCAGCGCTTGAGGTCGTACGCGTTGTGGATTTCGACCTTGCGCACGGTCAGCGCGGCGCCGGCGTAGTAGGGCGGGGGATCGTCCGGGCGGTTCCAGCCGTAGCGCAACCGCCATTCGTCGCGCCAGCGGGCGTCGGCGGGATCCCGGGACGGGAGCGGCGGGAGATCAGCCGGCGCGTCGCCTTGGGCGAGGGTGGCGACGTGGCCGTCCGCCAGCATCCGGTCGTAGATGCGGAGTTCGTCGATGTCGCCGCCGCGCACGAAATTGTAGTCACTCTGGACGTTGTACGGACTGATGATGCGCGAGTGCGGACCGAACTGGTCGAGGGCGGCGTTGTACACGGCCGTTGTCTCGTTCTTCGCGGCGAGCTGGCCGTTCACGTAGAAGCGAATGCCGCGCGTCTCGTCCCACGCCAGCGCGAGGTGCGTCCATTCGCTGGGTCGGGGGAACGGCTGCACGGTGACCGACACGCGCGTGCGGGCGAGACTGGCGTCAGTCACAAAGGCGTCGAAGCCGTGGCCGTTGTAGTCGATGCGCAACCAGACCATGTCCCAGCTCGAGTGGTCGCCGAAGCCCACGCGGAAGATGGGAAACTCCGTCGGGCCCACCGGATAGCGCGCGCGCCAGAAAAACGAGAGCGTGCCGCGTTGCGCATAGATGTTGCCGGGCGCCCACCACGCGAGAAGCTGGAGGTCGCCGCAGCGCAGGGCCGCGCTCCGGGCGCCATCGGCGATGCGCGTGACGTCGTGGTCAAAATTCGGCGCCGGCGTGCCGCCGGCGGAGTAGTCGGCCGTGGTGCCCTTTTCGCCGGACAGGTAGAACAGGAGTCCGGGGGCGGGGGACGCCGGGTCGGCGGCGGCAGCGCCGGGGCATATCGCCAGCAAGAGGGCGAGCGAACGCTGCCACCAGCTGATCAGGCGCGACCGGGAAGGGCGGGGCGGCATCGGCGGGGGAAAGGGAACCCTTCGTGGCGGCGCGCAGCTAGAACGGTTTCGCCCGCTGACAGAGCTGGATCGGCACGCCCCACGGATCGCGCATCATGATGAGCATGGAGCCGTCGGGTTGAGGCTCCTCCAGATAGAGTGTCGCGCCAGCCTTCTCCAACCGCCGGCACTCCGCGCGCGCATCGGCGGCCACCACGGCGCAGTGAAACACCAGGGGATGCTGCGCGGCGTAGTCCGGGACGGGCGCCTTGGGATTGGCGTAGAGTTCGACGATCACGCGGCCGGTCTCATCCGCGAGGAAATACGTGTAGGGCGGATCCTCGCGGCGGCGGGCCACCGTGAAGCCCATCTGCTCGACGTACCAGCGGCTCATGGCGCGCGGATCGGAAACATTGAGGGCGAAATGCTCGAATCTCATGGTGGCAGACGGTGAGGTGTTCGTGAGGGATCAGCCGGGAATTCGTCGGTGGCGGATTTTGCGCAGGCCGTCGCCGGTGCGCCAGCCTGCATTTGGGAAAGGAGGGCGGCCGTCGACCTTGGTCCCCCTCAGCGGATGATCCCACCCCGGGCCCGGCCGGTGGGCGTGACACGCCGAAGTTGCAGGGGTGGCGAGACGCCGAAGCAGGAACGTCTGTCACGCGCGGCGTTTCCGCCGTTCAGAGGACGCGCCCGGCGACGCCCCGGGCTACGATCTTCTCCCGCCGCGCTTCTCGGGCTCGTCGGTTGGCGGGCTGATCGCGGACGGCGGGCTCGACTTGGCGCCGGGTTTGAAAAGCCCGTCGAGGACGGTCTGCACCATGAACTGGGGTGTTTTCAGGAACGCCGTCGGCCGGAAATAACTGGCATTGGCCAGGAGGTGGTCGGAGCGGGCGTCGCGCACGGTGATCGTAAGGGCGATCAGGTAATTCTTGAAGTCCCAGTTCCATTGATCCTCGTAAACCAGGTACGCCTTCGCGCTCGCCGGCATGAGGGTGAGCGGCCCGCTCTCGGCCTGGAAGCCGCGGCCCTGCAGGTCCCGCACAATCAGGTCGTGGAGGTTATGGTTGTCGTTCAGGCTTTCGACGACGTAGATGTGCTTCAACTGGCCGACCCCGGCCTTCGGTTCGAAATGCGTATTGAGGGTCGAACAGCCGGCCGCCAACAACGCCGGCAGTAGAAGCGCGGCAAGTTTCATCTGTAACTGGACACGGAGGACGGCGGAAGGTTTGTTCATTCCCCTCCGCCCGGCGAGCACGATTCGTTCCGCTCGAAGACGCGCCACAGCGGAACTGGTTTCCGCTGCCGAGTCGTGAATGCGCGTCCATCGCGCTGACCGGGTAAGTTTCCACGCGCGAGCGTCGCGGGAAAGGCACGGACACGGCTTTCCTGGTGACGCGAAGTAGATGGTTGGGCTGGCTGACAGTGCTGCGCCCAAGGCAGAAGGTTTTTCCGGGTTCCGCTGCGCCGGCCCCGGCGGGTCGCAGCGGGTCGCACCCAGCGTGGTCCGTATCGCTGCAGCGAAAAGAAATGGTGGAAGAAGGAATCCGTCAGCCGAGCGGGATGCGGTCCTTGTTCTGGTCGAGCCAGCTCGCGAAGGTTTGCAGGGAGGGGTTGAGCGCCCGCGAGGTGGCGACACTCCGCGCCCCGCAGAAGTAGGGTTCGAAGTCGCGCTTGAACTGGAACATGTTGCCGAGATCTTCGGCGCCCGGAAAGCCGAAGCCGCGGTAGACCTCGGGCGGCACGTCGTTGTAATGCACCTCCTGACTCAACGCCTTGGAGAAAGCCGCGGCCAGCTGCGCACCGGTCAGATGCTCGCCGGCGATGCCCACGGTCTTGCCGAGGTATTTGCGGCTTCGCTTGAAGATGCCATAGGCGCAACGGCCGATATCCTCGGCGGCGATGCCGGGAAGCTTCTTGTCCCCCATGGGAAAGGTGATGCCGAGCTTGCCGTCCGGGCCTTTCTTGGGGCCCATGCCGAAATAGATAAAGTTGTCCCAGTAAAACGACGTGAGGAGGATGGTCACCGGAAGTTTGAGATCGGTGAATGCCTGGTTGGCTTCGCCCTTGGCATCGAAGTGCGGCACCTTGTACTTGCCCATCAGGGTCGGCATGCGGCTGTCGCTGAGGGGCACCCATTTGCGGGTGTCCTCGAGGCTGGACCAGATGACGTGCTGCAGGCCAGCGTGCTGGGCCGCCTCGGCCATCGCCTTTGCCTCGGCCAGCTCCTTCTCGGGAGAAAAGTGGGCCCAGAAGAACGTGACGCAATACGCTCCGTAGGCGCCGGCGAAGGCCTTTTGCAGGCTCTCCGGATTGTCGATGTCGGCGGCGACGACCTCGGCGCCCAACTGGGCCAGCGCCTTCGCCTTGTCAGAATTCACGTCTCGCGTGATGGCGCGCGCGGCGAAACCGCCGCTCGAGTCTTTCAGGATGGCGCGGACGAGGCCGCCGCCCTGTGCACCCGTTGCGCCTGCTACCGCAATGATCTTTTTCTCAACCATGATGGATTCTCCTGCCTGATTTTTGGGGATAAGTGAGGGTGGAAGCCCCAAAGCTGGACCGAAACGGCTGCGTCGCAAGCAGCGCGCACGGTTTTTCTCAGCGCGAAGGCGACCGCATCGCGTCAGAATGCGGGTATGGGTTCGGTCCGATGGGCGACGTACAGCGGGTGCCGGGGTTGGCCGCTGGTGTTGCGCCCAAGGCAGAAGGTTTTCTTCGGGTCGAGGCGGACCAGCACCTGCCGGTCGCGGCCGAGGTGGGCGCCGTGCTCGCCCCAGCCGAGGATGACGCGGTCAACCCGCGCGCTCCAATGGGCGATCCAATGATCGTTGTCGGGGCCGACCGGATCGGCGGCCGCCTTCATCTCCGCCGGGTCGGTGGCCCGCCACGCGAAGAGATTGAGCATGACGAAAAACGCGTAGCCCCACGCCGCCGAAAAATCGCGGATCCGCCGCAGCGTGGGATCGAGTTGATGCTCGTCCGCGGTGCTCGGATTCAGGCAGATCCACGCGATGCCGCGGTCGGGATCCAGCAGCTCGTCCCAGCGGTGGATGAGCGTGTAGCGGTAGCGGCGGTCCGGGGAGAAAACGCACTCGTTCGGCATGGGGCGCGCGCCTCATCAGCAATCTGTCGTCGTCAATGTCAAGGACCGAGGCCGGCGATTTTGCGCACCGGACACAAGCCGAGGCAGGAAAAAGCTCCTGGCGCGCCGGGCCGGCTATTCCAGTTGCCGTTTGAGTTCGCTGAATTGCGCCTTCAGCTCCGCCAACTCGCGGCGCAGGCTGGCGACCTCCTGCTCGAGCCGGGCAAGCTTGTCACCCTCCGGCGGATCGACCGAAAGAGGGGATGCAGGCGCCGGTGCCGTTTCGGGCGGTCCGACTTCCGGCCGGCCGGCCAGCAGGTGCGCGTAGCGCGACTCCTTGAATCCGGCCTGGCGTGGCTGTTTTTCCACCAGGGGCTGCGGCGACCTGGCAGCCAGGCCCTGCAGGGTGGATTCAACTTCGCCGAGACCGGCGAACGCATGCAGGCGACCGGTGCGTCCGCGGATTTCGCCCACGGTCTGCGGACCGCGCAGCATGAGCACGCACAGGACGGCTGTTTCCGGGCGCGAAAGGCCGAGGGTTTCCGCAAATTTGTGCCCATATTTGGCCACGCGGTTCGCGGCACCTTCAAAAAGAAAAGCTAGCTTCTTGTCGCGCAGCGCTTCCATCGCACCCATCACCGTGGGCTCGCCGTAGGCCACGACCGGGTCGCGGTTCGAGGACTGGTTGCAGGCGTTGACCAGCGCGTTCAGCGAGAGCGGATAATAATCGGGGGTCGTGATTTCCTTCTCCACGAGCGATCCGAGCACACGGGCTTCGGCGGCATCCAGCACGATTTCGGTTGCGGTGGCATTCATGAGCGGCCGACACCTTGAGTCCCGACCGCGTCCGAGGCAATCTCTCCGCGCGGCCGCGGAGATCCTGCTGGCGCCGTGGCGAGTCTCACCGCGAAGGACCGAAGATCACGACACGGGGGCCGCAGCGATGGTCTGGTTTTTGCGATACACCAGCCCTTGGAAAACGGCGATGAGGTTGCCCGCCTCGTCGGTGACATT
>JBGOXZ010000167.1:0-6186 GCA_041479395.1 Opitutaceae bacterium | reverse complement strand
AGCGGCAAAGTCGTCGCCACGGTGCCCATCGGCCAGGGCGTTGACGCGAACGCCTTTGATCCGCAAACCCAGCTCGCCTTCGCCTCCTGCGGCGACGGCACGGTCACGATCGCGAAAGAAGAAACGCCGGACAAACTCACGGTGGTGCAGACGCTCGCGACCCAGCGTGGCGCGCGCACGATGGCGCTCGATCCCAAGACGCACAATATCTACCTGGGCACGGCCGAGTTTGAGGCCCAACCCGAGCCTGCCCCCGGAGCCCCGCGCCAGCGTCCCAAGATAGTCCCGGGCAGCTTCAAAGTTCTGGTCTACGGAATGAAGCCGTAGTACGCTGGCTGGCACTGGTGAACGCGGCTCGGGCTGGTGCCCTCGTGTCTGGCCGGGGTTGAGCGACCATCTGATGATTTCACGGCACTTTCCCTCCTTACCGCGCCAGGCGGCGCTGGTCGCATTCGTGTTGGGCGCACTGGCCGGTTGCACCCATTATCAATCCCGGCCGATCTCGCCCGGAGATGCGGCGGCCGCGTTCTCGGCGCGATCACTGAACGATGAAGGGTTGCGCCGGTTTCTGGCGCAGAATCTCCCGAGCGAGCCGGCTTCCTGGCCGTTGCCGACGTGGGATTTTGAGAAACTCGCGTGGGTCGCTTTCTACTACCAGCCATCCCTAGAGGTCGCCCGGGCGCAGTGGGACGTCGCCCGCAGCGCGGCAAAAACCGCCGCCGCGCGCCCCAACCCAACCCTGACGGTCACGCCCGGCTACGACACAAGCGTGTCTGGCGGTGTCTCGCCTTGGTTTCCATCCATCGGCCTCGATTTTCTGGTCTAGACCGCCCGCAAGCGCGATCATCGGATGGCGATGGAACGGCTGACCGCCGAATCGGCCCGTCTAAATGTGCTGGCTTCCGCGTGGCAGGTGCGCGGCGAGCTGCGCCGGGCGTTGGTGGAGGTGGCGGCAACGGAACAGCGCCAGAAACTGCTGCAGGAACAGGTCGCCCTCGAACAGCAAATCGTCACGTTGTTGGAGCGGCGGCGGGAGGCGGGCGCCGCCTCCGCCCTCGAGGTTTCTGCGACGAAAATGGCGTTGCTCAAAGCGGAGACTGCCGCCGCCGAGGCGGAGCGCCAGGTTCCCCTAGCCCGCCAGCGCGTGGCCCAGGCCCTGGGCGTTCCGCCGGCTGCTCTGGAGGGCGTCCAGTTCGCTGACACGCTGGCATTGCCCGCCCCGTCCCGCTCCGCCGAGGAACTCGCCGCCGCGAGGCGCGTGTCCCTGCAATCGCGCGCCGATATTCTCGGGGCACTGGCCCGCTACGAGGCGACGGAGGCCGCGCTGCAACTCGAGGTGGCCAGACAGTATCCCGATTTTCATCTCGGCCCCGGCTACCAATATGACTTGGGCGAGAACAAATGGAGCCTGGCGCTGGCGCTCGAACTGCCGGTCTTTCATCAGAACCAGGGGCCGCTTGCCGAGGCGGAGGCCCGCCGCCGTGAAGCGGCGGCGCAATTCATCGCGACGCAGGCGCGCGCCATCGCGGAAATCGACGGCGCGGCAGCGGCGCAGGTCGCGGCGGCCGATCAGCTTGTCCATCTGCGCCGCCTCCAAGCGGAATTGCAGAAGCAAGCCGCGCGCGTCCAGGCGCGGCTCGCCGCGGGGGAATCCGACCGGATCGATAGCCAGAATGCCAAGATCGAGCTGAATGTCGGCGAGCTGGCCCTCTTGGAGGCGCAAGTCGGCGTTGTCACGGCGGCCGGTCAACTGGAAGATACCCTGCAGGTGCCGTTTCAGAATCTGCCCGCCGTCGTCACCCTCCAACGCGACGTCTCCGCCGCCCTCTTACCATGAAAAAAGTCCTGCTCGGCATACTGGCCGGCCTCGCCATCGGCGTCGGGGTCACCGCCTGGCTGTCGCGTCGCACCACCGCGGCGAATTCTCCCGCCTCCGCTTCCTCCGAACCGCCGGCCGGCGCATCCGTTGGGGGCCCGCTGCATGTTACCCCCGCGGAGCAGGCCAAGGCCGGATTTGTCGTCGCAACGCCGACGGCCGTCGAACTCCAGCCTGAAACGAAAGCCTATGGGCGCGTTCTCGACCCGACGCCGTTGGTGAACCTGCTGACCGACGTTGAAACCGCGCAAGCCACGCTGACCGCCTCACAAAAGGAGTTCAGCCGTCTCCAAAAGCTGCATGCCGAGGATGACAACGTGTCGGCGCAGGCTCTGGAGGCAGCCGAGGCCGCCTTGAAGCGCGACCGCGCCCAGGTGGCTTCCGCGCGCGCCCGTCTGGTCGCCGCGTGGGGCCCCGCGCTGGTCGGGCGGTCCGACCTGCGGGCGTTGGTGTCGGCCTTCGTCGACCAGAAGGCGGCGGTGGCGCGGCTCGATGTGCCGCCCGAAGAAGCATCCTCGCCGCCGCCGTCCGGCGTGCGCTGCAAGCCGCTGGTCGGCGAGGCGGCGCCCCGCGCGGCCGAATTGCTCGGCGTCGCCCCCACCGCGGATCCGCAGGTACAGGGCGCGGCCTACCTGGTGTTGCTGCGCGAACAGCCGCCGCCCCCCGGCACCGCCCTGATCGCCTACCTCGCGCACGAGGGACCGGCGCAGAAAACGCTGACCGTGCCGCGCAGCGCAATTGTTTACCACGAAGGCAGCGCCTGGGTTTATGTGCTCGGCGAAAAGGACACCTTTGAACGCCGCCGGGTTGAACTGGGCCGGGCGCTGCCCGACAGCTTCACCGTCACCGCAGGCGTTGCCGAAAACGACCGCGTCTTGACGACCGGGACGCAGCAACTGCTTTCCAACGAGCTCCAGGCGGCGGGCGGGGGCGAATAGCGCGCCGGCCGGCGTCCCGCGCCACCGCCACAACGGGAACCAACCCTTTCTCCTTTTTTCGCGATGCTGCAATCGATCGTTCAGTTCGCGCTGCGCTTCCGCTGGATTGTCGTCTCCCTGGCGTGCCTGGTGCTGATCTACGGCGTCTATGTCGCCGGCCGGTCGAAGATTGACGTCTTCCCTGATTTCGTTCCGCCGCAGGCCACGATCCAGACGGAGGCGCCCGGGCTCGCGCCCGAGCAGGTCGAGCAACTCGTCACCCGGCCGATCGAATCGTCCGTCAACGGCCTCGGCAATCAGGAGTCGCTGCGTTCGGAGTCCGCCCAGGGGCTTTCCGTCATCACCATCATGTTCAAGGAGGGGACCGACATTCTTGCGGCGCGGCAGCTGCTGGCCGAGAAGCTCGCCGAAGCGGCGGGGCAGTTGCCGGCCGGCGTGAAGACGCCCAAGATCTCGCCGCTCACCTCGGCGACGATGGACCTGCTCAAGGTCGGCCTGCGGAGCGACCGGCTCTCGCCGATGGAGCTGCGCACCTTCGCCGACTGGACCCTCAAGCCACGCCTGCTCGCCGTGCCCGGCGTCGCCAAATGCAGCATTTTCGGCGGCGAGGTGCGCCAGCTGCAAATCCAGGTGCATCCCGATCTGCTCGTGGCGCACAACCTGACGCTCTCCGAGGTGCTCGCGGCCGCGCAGCTCGCCAGTGGCGTGCGCGGCGCGGGCTTCATCGAGACCGCCAACCAGCGCATCGTGTTGCAGACCGAGGGCCAGTCGCTCACGCCGGCGGCCCTGGGCGGCATCGTCGTGGCCACCAGCGCGGCCGGCGCCCCGGTGCGCCTGCGCGATGTCGCCACCGTCGTCGAAGGCGCCGAACCGAAATTCGGCGACGCGCTGATCATGGGCCGGCCCGGCGTGTTGCTGACCATGGGCAACCAGTACGGAACCAACACCAAGGAGGTCACCACCGCGCTGGAGGCCGCGCTGGCCGAATTGCAGCCGGTGTTCGACCGGGCGGGCATCACGCTCTACCCCCGGCTCCACCGTCCCGCGTCATTCATCGAGAATGCGCTGAAGAACATCCGGCATTCCCTGCTGCTCGGTGCGGCCCTGGTGGCGATCGTGCTGTTTCTCTTTCTGGGCCACATTCGCGCCGCCCTCATTTCGCTCGCGGCGATTCCGCTGTCGCTGCTGACCGCGGTCATCGTGCTCGACCGGCTGGGCGTCACCCTTAATACCATCACGCTGGGCGGCCTCGCCATCGCGATCGGCTCGGTCGTGGACGACGCCATCATCAACGTGGAAAACATCGTGCGCCGGCTGCGTCTCAACCGGGCGCTCGCGCAACCGCAACCCATCGCGAAGGTGATCTTGGGCGCTTCGCTCGAAGTACAGAAGGCGATCGTCTATGCCACCTTCATCGTCGCTTTGGTCTTTCTGCCGGTCCTGACGCTGACCGGCCTGCAGGGCAGCTTCTTCGCGCCAATGGCCAAGAGTTACATTCTCGCCGTCCTCGCCTCGCTGGTGGTGGCCCTCACCCTTACGCCGGCGCTGACCCTGATCTTCTTCGGCCGGGGCGCCCGCGAAACCGAGCCGCCGCCGCTGCAGGCCTTTCTGCGGCGCAATTACGAGCGAATTCTTCACTGGGTGGCGCGTCACCCGGCGGTGGTGATCGGCGCCGTGGTGATTGGCTGCGTGCTGGCGCTGTCGCGCCTGCCTTACCTTGGCGGCGCGTTCCTGCCGGACTTCCGCGAAGGCCATTTCGTACTCCAAGTCTCCACGGCACCGGGCACGTCGCTGCCGGAGATGCTGCGTATTGGCGGGCAGATTTCCACCGATTTACTCAAGAACCCCCACATCGCCACGGTGGAACAGCAGATCGGCCGGGCGGAACAGGGCGAGGACCCCTGGGGGCCGCATCGCAGCGAGTTTCATGTCGAACTGAAGCCGCTGCCGGGCGCGGAGGAGGCCAAGGTGGCTGGCGAGATCCGCGCGGTCCTCGAGCGAGTGCCGGGCGTGCAGTTCGAGGTGATGACCTTTCTCGGTGACCGCATCGGTGAAAGCATCAGCGGGGAGACCGCCTCCGTCGTCGTCAACCTGTATGGTGAGGACCTTGATGTCCTGGACGCGAAGGCGCGGGAGGCGGCCCGCGTGCTGGCCGGCGTGTCCGGTGCGGCGGATGTCCAGGTGAAATCGCCGCCCGGAGCGCCGCGCGTCGCCGTGCGCCTCCGGCCGGAGCGGCTGACGGAGCTGGGCTTCCGCCCGATCGAGGTGCTGGACGCCGTTCAGACGGCCTACCAGGGCGCCGTGGTCGCCCAGGTCTATCGCGAAAACCAGGTGACCGACGTCGCGGTGGTGCTCGATCCGGCAAGCCGCCGCGATCCCGAAAACGTCGGCACGCTCCTGCTCAGCAACGCGCAGGGACTGCGCGTGCCGCTGCGCACGCTGGCGGATGTCTACCTCACGAGCGGGCGGTTCTCGATCCTGCACGACGGCGCGCGGCGCCGCCAGACCGTCACCTGCAACACCTCCGGGCGCGACGTGCGCTCGTTCGTGGCCGAGGCCCGCCGCATCCTTGAGGAAAAGGTGAATCTGCCGGCGGGCGTCTATTTTGAATTCGCCGGCGCGGCCGAGGCGCAGCGCGCGGCGACGCAGGAGTTGTTGCTGCATGCCGCCATTGCCGGCGCCGGCATTCTCATGCTCCTGTCCGTGGTGCTCGGCCATTGGCGGAACCTGCTGATCATTCTGGTGAACCTGCCCTTCGCGCTGGTGGGGGGCGTGCTCGCCGTCTACCTCACCATGCTCTTGAGCGCATCCGGCGAGGGCGCCCTGACGATGGGCTCGCTCGTCGGGTTCGTCACGCTCTTCGGCATCACGACGCGCAACGCCATCATGCTGCTTTCTCATTTCGATCACCTCGTGCGGGAGGAGGCGTTGCCGTGGAATCTGGACACCGCCATCCGCGGAGCTTCCGAGCGCCTCGTGCCCATCCTGATGACGGCCCTGGTCACGTCACTCGGTCTGCTGCCGCTCGCGCTCGGCAGCGGCGAAGCCGGCCGCGAGATCGAAGGACCGATGGCGCAGGTGATCCTCGGCGGGCTGGCCACTTCCGTGGCGCTGAACCTTCTCGTGCTGCCGACGCTGGCCCTGCGTTTCGGACGCTTTGCCGCGAATGGGACGGATTCCGCCGCGGGCGGCTGAAGGGGAATCCGAAAACCCGTTGCGCGCGGTTGGCTAGCGAAAGATGTCAACTACTCGAGCGTGTCCTCAGACGGAGTCATGCAGTTGAACGTAGGGCCGGACCTTGCCTGCCCGCCGAAGCCTCGGCGGAGGCGGGTGTCCGCGCCGTCTTGCGAGGAAAGGGGCACCGACCAAGGT
>JBGOXZ010000166.1:0-6194 GCA_041479395.1 Opitutaceae bacterium | reverse complement strand
TACCGCCCGGTTGACACCGCACAACTGGAAACCGGTCCTTGCTTCGTCCCCCGCGCGTCGCAGACTGCCGGGCGGCATGCCCGCAGTCTCCGTCTTGATGGTCTACCATCGCGTGACGCCATTCTTCCGGCCGGCGGTGCAGAGCGTGCTGGCGCAGACTTTTTCCGATCTTGAGCTGATCCTGGTCGACAACGGAACAGGCGCCGGCGTGGCGCCGCTGGGCGAACTCGGGCGCGATCCGCGGGTGCGCCTGGTGGGCTCGTCGTCAAACATCGGTATCGCCCGGGGGCACAACCTTGCGCTCACCCACGCGCGCGGGGAGTACATCGTGTTGCTGGACTACGATGACATTGCACTGCCGCATCGCGTTGCCCGGCAGGTCGAGGCATTGCGCGCCAATCCCCGCCTGGGGCTCGTCTCCGCGCGAGCTGCGGCGATCGATGAGGATGGCGCGGTGGTGGGACCGGAATTTTCACTCTTGGGTGAAAAAGACCAATACCTCTATACCGCCTATACCACCCCGGCGGTCACGCCGACCTACGCAGGAAGGTGCGAGATCTTTGAGCGCTTTCCTTACCGGCCGGAATTTCCCTGTGCCGCGGATTACGATTTTCTGGCGCGGGCGGCGGAGATCCGGCCGATGTGCGGTGTGCCCGAGGTGCTGTTGCATTACCGGCATCATCCTGGGCAAGCGACGTGGCGACACGCCGCTGCGCAGATCCTCAATGCGTGCATGATCCGGTTGATCACGGCACGCCGCCGCCACGGGCGCGCCGAGGATCTGTCCGGCGTGGTGGCGGAAGTGGGATCATGGCTGCGGGAGCCGCCGCCGCCTGCCGAGGCCTATGCGCGGTTTGCCCGCTGGTCGCTGCGCGAGGGATTTCCCGCGCTGGCGGTTTATCATGCCCGCAAGCTGCTCTCGGTGCGGCGCGACGTGCGCGCAGGCGCCCGGGCGGCGTGGGTGCTGGGATCGGCGCTGCGCCTGGCGCCGCGGGAGGCCGCGCTGCTGCTGCGCCTGTTCTTCACCGGCCCGGTGCGGGCGCACGGACTCAAGCCGGCTTGAAATAGTACCGCCGCGCCAGGGGCCGGTTCACCACCCACGGCACCACCGGCGACACGAGCAGCCAGCGCAGGAACCACGCTTCACCGCATGCCGCGGTGGCCAGCCCGCCGGCGATCAGCACGGCCGCGGCGGTCAACTCCACCGGGCCGCACGCCCGCTCGCGTTTCCCGGCGAGCAGCAGCGAGTGATAGAAAAGGCCCGTGGTGACAGCCAGCGTGAAGCAACCCGAGGCCATGAGCAGGCCGAGAGCCGGACGATAGGTCTCGCGAATCAATGGTCCGACGAGCAGCGGAGCGATCAGGCGGAGCGCCCCCAATCCGGCCAGCGCCACTGCCGCATGGCCGAGCGCCACGCCGTCAACACGCCGCGCCAGGGCGCGCCGCTGCGGCACATCTTCGCTCGCCGCAGCGAAGAAACCCGGCTGGAAATATTGCAGGGAAATCGTTCCGAGCATCGACGGCACGAGCATGGCGAGATTGCTGGCGAGCACGAAGTAGCCGGTCTCGGTCGGGCCGTACCACAGCGCCACCACCCAGCGGTTCAATCCTGCGAGTGCCCAACCCGTCAGGGCGAGCACCACGAAAAGAGGCCCTTCATAGACGGAGCTCAGTTCACGTTCCGCCGCGGCTTGGGCGCGCCAGTACCGGTGCAACGCCCAGGCGCCCCCGGCAGCCAGGGCCAGCGCATGCAGACAGTAACCGCCATAGAGCGCAAACACCGAACCACCCGCGGCCGCGTAGAGCAAGGGCGGAAGAAACGACCGCGTGACCGAACCTGTGCTGGAGACCGCCAGATCACGCCAGTTTTCACGCGCCGCCTGCAGCGCCGCCTGCGCCAGCGCTCCGCCGGACAGCAACGCCGCGGCGAGGAAGACGGGGGGAAAAACCGCCAGCCAGTCGCGCCCGGACATCAATCCCGCGGCCGCGGCCGCGGCGAGCATGAGCCAGGGTGTCTTGCGCAGCGCCGCATGGGCCACCTCGCGCAGCAACGCGCTGCGGTCGCGCGTCGCCGCCCAGTGGCGTCCCACAAATTTGATCAGCCCGGCGTGCACCACCCACATGCCGAGCGGCGTGAAGGTCAGAAAAATCCCATAGACACCATAATCTCCCGGCGGCACGAGCCACGTCACGAGCTTCACGCCGGCCACGCCGCAGGCGAGGCCGACCAGCTGGCTGAGCGTGATGGGCACCAGGCGCGCGAGGTCATGCGATGCAAGGAACGGCGCGGACTTCATACGGCGGACAATGCGACGGCGAGCGGGTGGGGCGGGATTGGGGTAGGACCGAACACCTCTATTGGCGCGCATTGCCATCCGCAACCATGGCGCGGCGGCACTTGGGCGATGCAAATCCCAGGGCCGGAGTGTCGCCCCAAGCCGCGCCGGCCGCAGACGACGCCACCGGGCGGCGAGATTCCGCGAAGGCGCCTGGGCGGCGGGTAGGACATGTCGCGAGGTCTGCACAAAAAACCGCGGGATGCACCTGTTTTTTCGCCTCGTTGGGATCGACCCGCGTGCTGAGTCCGGCTGGCCGGCGAAGTTTGGAGTTTCCACCCCGCGGACAGGCGATTTGATCAGAGATCATGTCCGCGAGCGACCGCTGCACGGTGCTTCACTACGTCGGCTACGACACCGATCGCGGTGGCATTGTCTCGGTGGTGCGGGCGCTGGCGGAAACGCAGGCATTTGGGTGTGTGCTGGGGGTGAATCCCGGTTTTGTGCAAACGCGCTCGCCCCCGTTGGAGATTCTGGAACTGCCGCGGACCGCTGGCGAGACGATCGGGCTTGGTCCGATGCTGCGTGCGCTCGGCGTGGCCCGGCGGGTGCGCGGCTGGCTGCGTGCGGATGCGGCACGGATTTTCCACGGGCACTCCCGGGCGGGTTTGCTGACGGGGTTGTGGCTGGCGCAACTGGGGGAATCGCGGGTTGTGGTCAGCGTGCACTGCTACGGACGAAGACGCTGGTTCTATCGGTGGGCGAAAACCCGGCTTGGCAGCCGGTTGTTCTGGCTGAGCCCTGCAATGAAAACCTATTACGGTGTCGGGCCAGCCACCTGGGACGATTGCCTGCCCGATTGCATTTCTCCGGCGCGGGCAGTCCGGCGTCGGAAAGGGCCGACCGCGGTTCTGACGTTTGGCCTGGTTGGCGGCTTCGTACCGGAGAAGCGCTGGGAACTGGTCGTGGCGGCGCTGAAGCGGTTGCCCGCCGCGGTGCGCGCGCAAGTGCGCGTCGTGCATGCCGGGGATTCGGACGGAACCAGGAAAAGTGCGGCGTACGCCGAGGATCTAAAGACGCGTGCGGTCGCACAGGGCGTGGCGGACCGGATTGAATGGCGCGGCTGGGTGGAGTCGATGGACGGACTCTGGCACGAAATCGACTGCCTGCTGGTGGTGTCGCCGCTCGAGGCGTTTTCGGTCGCGGCCTTGGAAGCAGTGGCGGCGGGCGTGCCCGTGCTGGCGTCGGAGCGCTCTGGGGCGCGCGACCTCGTGACCACGTGTCGCGGCGGCTGGCTGTTCGCGGGAGATTCGCCGGATGATCTGGCGGAGCATCTGACCACGTTGATCCGAGGCGATCAGCTGCGGGAATGGAAATCCGACCCGGACGCACTCCAGCGGTTCTTCGCTCCGGCGGTTGCGGGGCAGCACCTGGCCTTTTATCGGACGCTGCTGGAGGCGGATTGAGGATGGCCGCCGAGCAATGAGAGCGCCGCGGCCAGCCGGGCAAGATGCGTCGACAGGGTGAAGCGGCTGAGGAATTCGTGTCGTAAGATGCCGGGGGCGGGCGGACGCGAACGCAGCTCGACGAGCGCCCGGGCCAGTGCGGCGACATCGCCCGGCTCGACGAGGCGTGCCCCTGCTGCCGGCACCGTCTCGGGAATGGCCCGCCAGCGCGTGGTCACGATCGGCAGGTCGTAGGCCATGGCTTCGAGGAGCACGAGGGGCTGGCCTTCATGCGGATAACAGGTCGGCAGGCATAGAGCCTGGCTCTGCACAAACAGGGCGTGCTTGTCGGCGCCGGCGACCATGCCCGCATGGCGAAGGACCGCGGGATAGGCGGCGGTCAGCCGGTTGAACCGCGTCCGGGTGGCGGCGTCGGGGAAAGCACCGGCGACAGTGAGGGTGAAGGCGGGCGCGGTGGCGGCGGCGCCGACCAGATGATTGGCCTCGATCACGCCGTTGGCGGTGGCGAACAAGCCCTTGTCCTCTGAGCCCAGGCCGAGAAACAGCACGCGGAAGGGCCCGCCGCGTTGTCTGGGGCGCACGAACTCAGGACAGGGATCGGCAATGCCGTTGGGCACGACGGTCACATGGGTCGCGGCAAGCACGCCGGCGTCAGCGCGCAGGGATTCGGCCAGCACAATCGCCAGGTCGGCGCGGCCCAGCAGCCGGCGCGTAAGCACCCGCTCGGGCGGGTTCGCGTGCGTCTGCAGCCAGCCGCCCAAGCCGGGCGCGTGCCAGTGCAGGACGAGCCGACGAAATGCAGGCCGGCACAGGGTCATGGCAATCCAGTCACGATAGAGCGCGCTGCGTCTGCCGGGCGCAGGTACGTGGTAGAGCGCGTCAATGCCGTGCCGGGCCGCGAGACGGCGGGCCTGTCGACACGCCCGCAGCAAGGTCCACACCTTGCCCGCGCGGAAGCGCCCAATGTCGGCCGCATCGCGCGACAGCGGCAGGTTAACGTGAAACAGCTCCAACTCCGGCCGCTGTGCGAGCCCGGCGAGCATGGCGCGCACCATCACGCTTTGGCCGTGGAGCGGGGGAGGGATTTGCGCGAAGACGAGCAGCTTCATCTCAGGGCTTGGAAAGCGCCGGCGGTCCGGGATGATGCAGGCTGGCCCATGACGGATTCGGTCGCAAGAAGCCTTCGGCCGGTGCGCGCACCCTGGCTGCCCGCCTGGGTTTGCGCGGTGGCGGGGTTCGCGGTCTTCCATTTTTTCGGCAACGCCACCCTGGGCTACATCAAGACGCGTTCGCTGTTCTGGTGGTGGGGTGCCCAATGGTTCGACCCGGCGGCGGAGAGCCAGCAGGGCCTGCTGATCTTGGGCCTTTCGCTTTGGTTGCTCGTGCGCAATGTGCGCACGGAGGCGGAAGGCGGGAGACAGGAGGCGGGAGGCGCGGCGGCCGCGGCCATGCTCGGCGGGCTGGCGTTGCACCTCTTGGGCTACGCGGTGCAGCAGGCCCGCCTCTCGATCGTGGCGCTGCTCTTCTTCGCCTGGGGCGTGGGCGCACTGGCGGGCGGGCGGCGCTGGGGCCGGGCCGCGGCGTTTCCCCTGGCCTTCCTCGCTTTCGCCATCCCGCTCAATGTGCTGGACACGCTGGGCTTCTACCTGCGCGTCGGCGTGATCGATGTGGCCTCCGCCGCCGCGCGGGCCATCGGGCTCGAGGTGGTGCGCAACGGCACCCAGCTTTCTTCGCCCCACGGCGGCTATCAATACGACGTCGCCGCGGCCTGTTCGGGCGTGCGCTCGTTGATGGCGCTCGCCGCGCTCTCGTTGCTCGTGGGCTACCTCAACTTTCGCGCCTGGTGGGCGCGGGCACTGCTGCTCGCGCTCTGCGTGCCCTACACCTTCATCGGCAACGTCGCGCGCATCTTCTCCATCGTGGTCGCCGCGGAATGGCTGGGGCAGAAGGCGGGCACCACCGTGCACGAGTGGTTCGGATTTCTGGTGTTTGTGGTCGTGCTGGCCCTGCAGCTTGCCACAGTGGCGGTGCTGAAGAAATGGAGGCTGGAGGCGGGAGACGGGAGGCGGGAAGAATCTTCCGGTCTCCCGTCCCCGGTCTCCGGTTTCCGGCCGCCGGCGGTGGCGGCCGCCGTGGTGATCGCCGCGGCGCTGTTGGCGGTCGCTGCGCGCAAGATCGATTCCTTGCAGGTCAGCCCGGAGGTGGACGTCTCCT
The DNA here is from genome assembly GCA_041479395.1 of Opitutaceae bacterium. Lineage (GTDB taxonomy): Bacteria > Verrucomicrobiota > Verrucomicrobiia > Opitutales > Opitutaceae > Fen-1467. The sequence goes on along the minus strand of JBGOXZ010000166.1, from coordinate 238 downwards.
TGACGGTCGATGGCCGTGATCCGGTACCGCTGCCGACGTTTCTGGGCGTGGACTGGATCGGCCAGGATGTGCCGGTCTCGGCGGTGGAGCGCGCCACCCTGCCGCCCGACACGGGCTTCTCGCGCAAGAACTACGTGTCGCTGCAGGACCGGACGCAGCAGGTGTTCGTGTCGATCGTGCTGAGCGGGCGCGACCGCACCTCCATCCACCGGCCGGAGCTCTGCCTGGTGGGGCAGGG
>JBGOXZ010000165.1:0-6200 GCA_041479395.1 Opitutaceae bacterium | reverse complement strand
CGTAGACGGCGATCATGCCGACCCGCAGCCGGGCGGCGTCGATTTTCTTCACCACCACCACCGCGTCATCACTGAAGTACGGGAGCATCGATTGCCCGGCGACGCGCATCACGCTCAACTCAGGCCTCTGGGCCGCCACCGTCAGCGCGTCGGACACCGCGGCGTCGTAGGTCATATTCGCCGCGCGGGCCTTGGTGGTCACCGCCAGCGCGAGCAGCGCGGTACTCACCAGGAGGCTTCGGCGGGCGGTGGGGTTGAACATCATGCCGCCAGCGTAGCCGTTTAACCGTTTTTTTGGTATTCGGCCTCTCCCTTAACTATTAATTAGCGATCCCTTAAACGAACCTTTTACCGTCCCCAGCACCGTCAACCAGTATGCCCAGCCGGTATTCTCGAATCACCCAGATCGCCTTGGGTGGTTCCCCCCAGTGTCCGCCAAGGGAGTCAAAGAGCACGGTCCCGGGTTCCACGCCACCCTGAGAAAACTCCCCACTGCCGCAGCGATCCACCAGTGGAAATCCATCCGCGCCGACGCCGCGGTCGCCTCCGGCGCTGGGTGTTTTCCCGGGTAAGCTTGGGCGGTCAATCGGGCTCCCTGGCCGCGATTCTCGCCGCGGGCGCCGCCGCAAGCCCGGGAAGGTCAGCCTCCTCCCAGCACCGCGCGCAACGCGCCCTCCACCTCCGGATGTTCGAAGTGGAACCCGCCCTCCAGCAGGCGTTGGGGTCGCACCCGCGTGCTCGCCAGCAGCATCTCATCGGCCATCTCCGAGAAAAGCGCGCGCAGCACAAACGCCGGCACCGGCGCAAATCTTGGGCGGCCCAACGCGCGGGCCAGCGCGACGGTGAACTCGGCGTTGCGCGCCGCCTTGGGTGCGACGGCGTTGACGGGTCCGGCCAGGCGCTCGTCGGACAAGCCCCGCCAGATCACCCTCACCAGATCGTCGAGCGCAACCCAACTGATCCATTGCCGCCCATTCCCGAGATGCCCGCCCACTCCCGCGCGAAATACCGGCAGCAGCTTCGCGAGCACGCCGCCTCCCGCGCCCAGCACGAGTCCCGTGCGCAGCAGGACGGTGCGGATGCCGACGGACTCGGCGATCCTCGCCTCCTCCTCCCAGTCGCGGCAGACGCCCGCGAGGAACCCCTCGCCGTGGCCGCTCGCTTCCGTGAGTTCCTCCTCGCCGCGATGGCCGTAGAAGCCGACCGCCGACGCGCTCACGAACACCCGCGGCTTGTGGTTCATGTGGGCCATCACGGCCACCAAGGTGCGGGTGCACTCGACGCGGCTCCGCAGAATCTCCTCCTTTCGCCGCCGCGTCCAGCGGCCCGCGGCGAGATTGGAGCCCGCGAGATTCACCACGCCCTCGATTCCTTCCAGCATCTCCCAATGCTCCACCTCGCTCGACGAGGGATGCCAGCGAATCTCGTCCGGCTGCTCGACCGGGCGGCGCACCAGCCTCAAGACAACGTGGCCTTCGGCTTTGAGCCGCCGCACGAGCGCGCTTCCGACAAAACCAGAGGCACCGGCAACGGCCAGCTTCATGTCCGCCTTCATGACAGCATGCGCGGGAATTTCCAAGTCGCGAGACGCCGGGTGGCCGATCAGCCTGGCGCGTTCCGCCCTTGAATCACCCGAGGGGGTTCGTCACGGTGCCGTGATGCCCGCCGCGCACCTGCCCGACCAGCCGAGCATTGAGGAGGAGGCGCAACTCCTGCCGTGGAACGAGAATTTATGAGTCAGGAACAATGGACGGCGGTCGAACGCCACCTCACTGATCTGCTGGTGCCGGCCGAGCCCGCGCTGGACGCGGCGCTCAAAGCCAGCGCTGCCGCCGGCCTGCCCCCGATCAACGTTTCGCCGAACCTGGGCAAATTGCTGCACCTGCTGGCGCGGACGCTGGGCGCGCGCACCATCCTGGAGATTGGCACGCTGGGTGGTTACAGCACGATCTGGCTCGCGCGGGCACTGTCCGCCGGCGGCCGCTTGATTACGCTGGAGGCCGACCCGAAGCACGCAGAGGTCGCCCGGGCCAACCTTGCGCGGGCGGGCCTGGCCGACGTCGTTGAGTTGCGCCTCGGGCGCGCGGTGGAGACGCTCCCGCAGCTCGCCGCCGAGGGTTGCGGCCCCTTTGACCTGATCTTCATCGACGCCGACAAGGCGAACATTCCGACCTATTTCGCGTGGGCGCTCAAGCTCTCCCGGCGCGGCAGCCTGATCATCGTCGACAATATCGTGCGCAGTGGAACGGTGGTCGATGCCACCAGCACCGACCCCGCCGTCCAAGGCGTGCGCCGTCTCAACGAGCTGCTCGCGGCGGAGCCGCGTGTGAGCGCCACGGCGATCCAGACCGTCGGCAGCAAGGGGCATGACGGCTTCGCGATCGCGCTGGTAGTTGCCGACCCGTAGAGCCGGGTCCACGGAGGGGGCGGCGTCGCGCGCGGCGGCTTCACGGCCGTGAGACTGTTTTCTATGCCACGGTGAGCCGTCGCCGGCCACCCATCACCTCCTGCGCTGTTTCATGCGCTGGTAGGCGGCGAGCGCGACGTGTCGCGCGACGCGATGGTCGATCATCGGTCGCGGGTAAGTGTCCCCCAGCCTCGCGCCGGCGGCGGCCAGCGCGGCCGGCGGCGCTTCCCAAGGCGCGTGAATATGCCGCGAAGGCAGCTTCGCAAGCTCCGGCACCCAGCGGCGTACATAGTCGCCGCCGGGATCGAACTTTCTCCCCTGCAACACCGGATTGAACACGCGGAAATAGGGCGCGGCGGCGGCGCCGCACCCGGCGGTCCACTGCCAGCCGAGCGTGTTGCTGGCGAGATCGGCGTCAACCAGCGTGTCCCAGAACCACCGTGCGCCCGCCTGCCACGGAATGCGCAGGTCCTTCACGAGGAAGGAAGCGACAATCATACGCACGCGGTTGTGCATCCAGCCGGTGCGCCAGAGCTGCCGCATGCCGGCATCAACGATGGGGTATCCCGTCCGTCCCTGCTGCCACGCGCGCAACGCGGTCGGATCTCGCTTCCAGGGAAACGCGGCAAACTCGGGGCGCAGCGGCTGCTCCGGCGTATGGGGAAAATGGCGGAGCAGATGGTTCGCGAATTCCCGCCAGCCGATCTCGCTCCAAAAGACCAACGCCCCGCGGCCGGGTGGAAATCCGCCGGCTTGCCGCGCCGCGGCGCGCATCGCCGCCCACACCTGCCGCGGACTGATTTCGCCGAAATGCAGGTGCGGCGACAGCCGTGACGTGCCGTCCGCATGCGGCTGATCGCGCCCCGTGGCGTAGGCATCCAAACCGAGCCTCATGAACCGCCTGAGCTGCCGGTGCGCTGCCGCCTCCCCGGGGTGCCACGCCTCGGCGAGTCCGGCCTCCCATTTCATTCCACGCAGCAGTTCGAACGCCGTGAGTTCGAGCGATCGCGGCCAGCGCACCGGCGGGGGCAGCCTCGCGGCTCGCAACCGCCGCGGCTTTGCCACCGGCAATGTCCGGCAATGGCGCCAGAACGGCGTGAACACCTGGAACGGCTTCCCGGCTTGGTTGGCCACCGCCGACGGCTCGAAAAGCAGGGAGCCGTTGAAGGTTTTCACCTCAAGGCCGGCGGCGGCGAGTCGGCTCTTGATACGCCGGTCGCGTGCGGCCGTCGCGGGCTCGTACCGAACGTTCCAGTAGATCGCACCGGCGCCGGCGGTGCGCGCCAAGTCGTGCAGCACCTCACGGGCGTCACCGCGCGCCAGGATCAGGCGCGAGCCGCGCGACTTCAATTCGCCACCGAGCGCGGCAAGCGAATGGTGGAGCCACCAGCGCGACGCCGCGCCCGGCGCCCAGCGTCCCTCCGCCGCATCGCCGAGGATGCAGACCGGGATCACCGGCCCGCCCCGGGTCAGCGCGGCGTTGAGCGCCGGATTGTCCTGCAGGCGCAGATCGAGACGGAACCAGACCAAGGCGGGTGCGATGCTCACGACGATGAGGGAGCGCGCATTGTGCACCGGGGCCCGGATTTCGCAACCCGTGTTCGTCCAGCGGACCGGCCGCGCCTGCTCCGATGTTGCATGCGTTCAGCGATCCGTTCGTTAATCGCCGGATGTCGACCACGAGCCAGCCGGCGCCACCGCCGCCGGCATCATCCCGGACCGCCGGCGATGCGCGGCAGCGGGCGAGCGGCTTGGTGGCCGCGCTCGCCTGCTTCACGGCGTGGGGTCTGCTTCCCGTCTATTGGAAACAAATCCCCGACGTGCCGGCGACCGAGATGGTGGCGCATCGCGTGGTATGGTCGCTCTTGTTTGTGATGGTCCTGCTCACGCTGCAGCGCAGCTGGCCGGAGATTCGCCGGCAGTGGTCGGGGCACACGCTTGCCTGGGCCGCCTTTTCCGGGGTGGCGGTAACCGTGAACTGGGGCATCTATCTCTGGGCGGTCAGCACCGGACGGATCGTCGACACGAGCCTGGGTTATTTTCTCATGCCGCTGGTCAACCTGCTCGTGGGGCTGCTGGTTTTTCGCGAGCGCCTGCGGCCGCTGCAATGGGTGGCCGTGACGATCGCGGCGGCAGGCGTGGCCCAGGCGTTTGTGGCGCGGGCGGGCATGCCGTGGGTGGTGCTCGGACTCTGCGGCTCCTTCGGTCTCTACGGCGCGCTGCGCAAGAATTCCCATCTGGACTCCCTGCCCGGCCTGTTCTTCGAGACCCTGGCCATGGCGCCTCTGGCTCTGCTCTGGCTGGCGTGGAGAAGCATCTCCGGCACGGCGGCGTTCGGGTCGCACGACCTTCATGCCTCGGCCTATCTGGTGGGAGGCGGCGTGGTGACGGCGCTGCCGCTGCTGTGGTTTTCGCACGCGGCGCGGCGGCTGCCGCTGAGCACGGTCGGGTTCATCCAGTATCTCTCGCCGAGCCTCAGTTTTGTTCTCGGCACCGCCCTGTATCACGAACCGGTCACCTCCGCCCGCCTGATTTCCTTCGCCTGCGTCTGGGTGGCGCTGACCGTGTTTACGGCCGAAGCCTTGTGGCAACGGCGCCACGCGGTGCCCCAAGTCCGGGTCTCTTCGCTCGCGCCGGATGAGATCTCGCGCAGGTGACCGCCGGCCGCGGACCGGCGCGCCATCGCGCGCTCAGATCGTGTTCTGATACAGCTGTTCGTAGGCGGCCGCCGCCTTCTCCCAGCTGAAATCGCGCGCCATGCCGCGCTGGATCACTTCGGCCATCCGTTCTTTCTGCCCGTACAGCCGGACCGCCCGGTGCAGCGCCTTCTCGAAATCGGGTGCGGTGGGCTGGCAGATGATGCCCGTGCCCTCCTCCGGCTGTTCGTCAATGTCAACGACCGTGTCGACGAATCCGCCGACGCGCGTCACGATGGGCACGGTGCCGTAGACCTGACTGTACATCTGGTTCAATCCGCAGGGCTCGAAATGGGACGGCATCAGGAAGAAATCCGCGCCGGCCTCGATCAGGTGGCTCATCTCCTCGTCGTGGCGCATGCTCAGCGCGATTTTTTTCGGGTACGCCCGAGCCAGCTCGCGGAGGGCGTTTTCAAAGCGTTTCTCGCCGGTGCCGAGCACGATCAGGCGGCCTTCCTGCTGCACAAAGAAATCCTTCGCCGCCAGCAGCAGATCGAGCCCCTTCTGTTCCGTCAGCCGGCAGACCATGCCAAAGATCGGCCCCGGCGGGGCGTCACTCATGCCGCGCTTCTTGAGCAGCGCGGCGCGGCAGACGGATTTGCCCGTCAGATCGTGCGCCGCGTACCGGGCAGGCAGCAGCCGGTCTTTGGCCGGATTCCACACCCGCGTGTCGATGCCGTTGAGCAATCCCACCAGATCGTCCGCCCGCGTGCCCACCACGCCCTCCAGCCCGCAGCCGAATTCCGGCCGCTGGATTTCCTGGGCGTACCGCGGGCTGACCGTCATCACGCGGTCGGCGAACAGGATGCCGCCCTTCAGGAGGTTGATCTGGCCGTAATATTCGAAGCCGTCGATGCCGAGAAGTTCGTCGGGCAGGTTCGTGAACGCGAAGGAGCGCATCGGGAAGACGCCTTGGAACGCGATGTTGTGAATGGTGAACACCGTCTTCATCGCCAGGGCGATCCTTTCTTTGCCAAGACGGGGGTTGTCTTCACTATCCACAACCTGGGATACCAGGGGCAATTCCCTCCGCACATCCTGCCCCAGATCTCGTTGCACGCCGGGCTTTTCACCATGGACTGCATGGAGTTCTACGG
>JBGOXZ010000164.1:0-6226 GCA_041479395.1 Opitutaceae bacterium | reverse complement strand
CTTTGGCCTGACCGCGGCGGAGGTGCAGGCGCGCAAGGCCGGCGGCTACCAGCCGCGCGTCTGCTACGAGACCGATCCGCGTCTCAAGGAGACCATCGACCAGATTGCCACGGGCTTCTTCTCCCCGGATCAACCGGACCTTTTCCAGCCCTTGGTCAACAGCCTGCTGGGATGCGATCCCTTCATGCTCCTGGCGGACTACGCCTCGTACGTGGAATGCCAGGAGCGCGTCAGCCGGGCCTACCTCGACCGGGACAACTGGACGCGCATGTCCATCCTGAACACTGCCCGGATCGGCTACTTCTCCTCCGACCGCGCGATCCGCGATTACTGCGAACGGATCTGGCAGGTGAAGCCCGAGCCCATCAGCCTCGAGCCGCCGCCCGGCTGAGCCGTCCCACCGTTACCCCGTGACGATCGCTCTTCTGCCGCCTGGCCGAGAAGAGAGCAACCCCATCAGACCATGAGTAACTCCCCCATCAGCGTCACCCGGCCAGTCGATCAGGCCCTGGCTCGCGTCAAGCAGGTCCTGTTTCGGCCCTTTGATGCCAGCAAATGGTTCGTGATCGGCTTCTGCGCCTGGCTGGCGTATCTCGGCCAGGGAGGTGGCTTCCATTTCCAAGTGCCGGGCGGGAGGCACGAAAGCGTCGGAAGTTTCCGGGAGGGATATGAACACGCCCGGAATTATGTGATGGAGAATCTTTACTGGATCCTGCCCCTGGCGGCGGTGGTAATCATTTTCTGTCTGGGGTTGTGGGTGCTCTGCACCTGGCTCCACAGCCGGGGCGAGTTCATGTTCCTGCATTGCGTGGCGCTGAACAAAGCGGAGGTTGCGGTGCCCTGGAAAACGTACGCCCGCGAAGCGAACAGCCTGTTCGGGTTTCGTCTCGCGCTCAGTGTCGTCTCCGCGGCGGTCGTGCTGCCGCCGCTGGTTCTGTGCGGCCGGAAGATCTTTCGGATGCTGATGGACGATGCCTGGAGCATTCACGGCGTCCTGGTGGCATTCGGCCTTGGACTGGCTTTCCTCCTCGCCGCGATCGTTTTCTCGATCATTCACAAGTTCACGGCGGATATCGTGGTGCCGATCATGTATCGTCAGCGAAGGCAGTGTTGGGAAGCTTGGGCCGAATTCGGCCGCCTGCTGATGACGCATCTCGGGCATTTCATTCTGTATCTCCTGTTCCAGATCGTCCTCGGCTTTGCGATCGCCTTTGTGGTTCTGGCAGCCGTGCTGGTGACCTGTTGCATCGCCGGCTGTCTGCTCGCCCTTCCCTATTTGGGCACTGTGCTGCTTCTGCCGGTGCTGGTTTTCAAGCGGTCTTACTCGCTCCACTACGTGGCCCAATATGGTCGGGAGTACGACGTCTTCGCGCCCGCCGAGCCGCCGATCGTGCCGGGCACCGCTCCGTCGCCGCCGACGCTGTGAATGGCCATGGGCGGACCAAGGTCCGCCCCTACGATGGTCGACCCGAGGTTGATCGTAGGGGCGCAGGCTCGCCCGTTCGATAAGCTCAGGGCCCCGAGCGCGTCGAGGGGCTGCGCCCGATCTCTTTCATGCGCGCGGATGGGCCCGCTCGTAGATCTTCTTCAGGTGGGCCATGCTGACGTGCGTGTAGATCTGCGTCGTGGCGAGGTTCACGTGACCGAGCAATTCCTGGACGAGGCGCAGGTCGGCGCCGGCGTTGAGCAGGTGCGTGGCGTAACTGTGCCGCAGCTTGTGCGGCGTCATGTCCAGCGGCAGGCCGGCCAGCGCCAGGTAGCGCTTGAGGAGCAGCTGCACCTGCCGCACCGGCAGGCGCTCCTGGCGGGCGCTGACGATCACCGGCGCCGCCGGTGACTTGTCGCGGGCGAATTCGCTGCGCCATTTGGTCAGCACCGCCATGGCCACCCGCCCGAGCGGACACAGCCGCTCCTTTCGCCCTTTGCCCATGACGCGCGCCACGCCGGTCTCAAAATCAATCTGGCCGTAGTTCAATCCCACGAGCTCGCTGACCCGCATGCCGCCGCCATAGAGCAGTTCCATCACCAGGCGGTCGCGCCAGGCCGTGAACGCGTCCACACCCCCGTTTTCCAGCAGGCGCAGCGGTCCCGCCAGCAGATCCACCATTTGTTTCTCGGTCAGGAACCTGGGCAGCGGTCGATCGAGCCGGGGCAGCGGCACGCCGGCGAGCGGATTGCGGTGCAGGCGGCCGCGCCGCTGCCAGAACCGGCAGAACGCGCGCAATCCCGAAACGTGGTTGTGGAGCGTCCGCCGGCTGAAGCGCCGCTGGCCCTCGATGATGAAATCCCGCATCTCACGCACGCCGAGCCGGTCGAAGCCGCGATCCGCCAGGTGGCTGTGCGCCAGCCAGCGCCAGAAATCCTCAAACGCCTGGCGGTAATTGCGCACTGTGTAGCGCGAGTAGCGCCGCTCCTTCTCGAGGTAATCGAGAAACGGTGCGAGCCATTCCCGGGCGACCTCCGCCGGCACCGGTTCCCTCGGCTTCTGCGGCGATGTTTCCATGTGTTTTCTAGGAGCCGGCTTGCAGGCGATTCGAGACTTCGGAGAACGTGGAGCATCGCCTGCAAGCCGGCTCCTACATTTTGAATGGATACGATGAATGTGGATGCACCTTGGAGCGTCCGCGCAGCGGACCGGCTCTGCTGGCCAGCCGAGCGCCCTCCAATTGATCAATTTAATTGAGAACTGATGCGCAGTTCATGGCGATGCCGGAGCCATGGTGCTTCCTGCTTTAGTCCTTTTTTTCAACTCCGCCATCACGCGCGCCGTCGCCTTGCGCAGCGCGCCCTCGGGATCCAGGTCTTGCCCGCGGGCGGCCGCAGCCAGCTCGAAAAGCATGCGCCCGAGCGACTCCTCGGTCAGCCCGGCGCCGATCCGGCGAACCTTTTTGGCGTCGACGAGGCCGGCCACCGGCAGCTGTCGCTTTTCAATCTGTTTCCAAACCGCCTCGGCGAACATGAGGGCCGGCAGTTGCGGCGGCAGGTGTTTGAAGACCACCGGCTCCGCCCGCCCACCCGCTGGCTTCTCGGTCTTCTTGATGGCGTCCCACTGCACGAGCACTTCCGCCGACGTGTTCAGGCGGTTGGGTCCGAAGACGTGCGGATGACGGCGCACCAGCTTCTCGTTGATCTCGCGGGCCACGTCGTCGAACGTGAAGCCGCCCCGTTCCGCGGCGAGCTGGGCGTGGAAGACAATCTGCACGAGCACGTCTCCCAGTTCCTCGCGCATGTGCGGCCGATCGAGGCGGTCGATCGCGTCGAGCAGTTCGCTGCATTCGTCGATCAGGCAGCGCGCGAGCGTCTGGTGCGTCTGTTCGCGGTCCCACGGGCAGCCGTCGGGCGCGCGCAGCCGGGCCACGGTCTGGCGCAGGTCATCAATGGCACTCATGTGGAAAGCGGAGGTAACCATGATATGCACCGAACACACCAAAAAAATGGTTTCCCTTTTCGGGCCGTTTGGGTGTTTCGTGGTGACTGGATGGACAAGCTCGCCGAGATCATCGCGCACAAGCGCCGGGAGATCGCCCCGTGGGTGCGGACGGTGACCGAAGCCGAGCTGGTCCGGGCCGGGGCCGCCCAGCCGCCCCCACCATCGTTCGCCCGGGCGCTGCGCCGCGCCGACCGCCGCCTCGCGGTGGTGGCCGAGATCAAGCGCCGCTCGCCCTCGGCCGGCGAGATCAAGGCCGGCGCCTCGGCGGTCGGGCAGGCGCGCCGCTACCACGCGGCTGGCGCCGATGCGCTCTCCGTGCTGACCGATCTCGAATATTTCGGCGGATCGATCGATGATTTGCGCGCGGTGACCGCCGGCCTCCGCTCCACCTCTCCCTTTCCCGGGATGAGCGGCGCCAATCCCCTGCCCTGTCTGCGCAAGGACTTCATGGTTCACCCCATCCAGGTGCTCCAGGCGCGCGAGGCCGGCGCCAGCGCCATTCTCCTGATCGTCCGCGCGCTCTCCGACGAGGAGATCAAGGCACTCCTCGCCGCGGCGACCGCCGCCGGACTCGATGCCCTGTTCGAAATCCACGACGAGACCGAGCTGGAGCGCGCCCTCCGGCATGGCGCGAAGATCATCGGCGTGAACAACCGCGACCTCGGCGTCTTCCGGACCGACCTCGCCATCAGCGAGCAGCTCATCCCGCTCCTTCCGCCGGAGGTCATCGCCGTGAGCGAGAGCGGCATCTTCACCGGTGCCGACGCCGCCCGGGCGCGGGCCGCGGGCGCCCACGCTGTCCTCGTGGGGGAAGCGCTGATGAAGGCCTCCGATCCGGCCCGGTTGATCGAAGAGTTCAGAAACCACTGATCAGCGCCGATGAACGCCCATGTGCGCAGACTCGATTCACGGGATTGGCGATGATTAGAGCTATCCGGCACCCCGATTGGGGAATGATTCCCTCGGCATTGGTAGAGGGCGCTCTGCTGGCCAGCAGAGTCGCGCCCTCCGCGATGGGCGCAGCCCCTCTGCAGGCTCGGGGCCCTGAGCTTGTCGAACGGGCAAGCCTGCGCCCTACGATTCATTCACGGGTTCTCGGATAGCCTCTAGCGAGCAGCAGCGGTCGATCCATGCCCCTCACACCTACTGAAACCCGCGACCTGCTGGCCCAGCTTGGCCACAAGCCGAAGCGCTACCTCGGGCAAAATTTTCTCGTCGACGGCAACATCGTCCGCAAATCGCTCGACCTCGGCGGCGTGCGCACGGGCGATGTCATTGTGGAGATCGGCCCCGGCCTCGGCACGCTGACCTCGGCCCTGCTGGCAGCCGGCGCCGAGGTCTGGGCCGTGGAGAAGGACCGCACGCTGCACGCGCACCTCGCCGCGACCTTGGAGCCGGATTTTCCTGGCCGGCTGCATCTGCGCGCGGGCGACGCCATCGAGCAACCCCTGGCCGGACTACCGGCCGAGCGCGCCGCCGCCGACTTTAAGATCATTGCCAATCTGCCCTACGCCATCTCCACTCCCTGGATGGACGCCGTGCTTTCCGGACCGCTGCCATCCCGCATGGTGCTCATGCTCCAGCGGGAGGCCGCCGACCGCTACACGGCGCGTCCCGGCTCGAAAGCGTTCAGCGCCATCTCCATTTTCGTGCAGGCGGCCTTTGACGTCGCCCCCGGGCACCGCGTCGCCGCGGCCTGCTTTTTTCCGCGGCCGGACGTCGATTCCTGCCTGCTGCATCTCGCCCGTAAACTCGCGCCCTGGCTGTTTCCGGTGCGCGCCAAGGCCCTGATTCGCGCCTGCTTTCAACAGCGTCGCAAGCAGATCGCCGCCCTGCTGCGCGGCCGGATTGCGGCCGAAGCCGCGGCCGAATGGCTCGCCGTTCTCACCGCCGCCGGCCTCGGCCCGCGCGCCCGCCCGGAGGAGATTCCGGTGGCACTTTGGCGGGAACTGTGAGTCGTATGAAGATATGTCCGCCCCCGTCACCTAGGGACTTGAAATCAACTGCTTAGGTCGTTCAATCGGTCCTGGCCCATGAAATTCCCCGTCTTCTCCGTCCTGCTCGCTGTCAATCTGTGCATGGCTCACTTGGAGGCGCAGACAGCCTCGCGAGCGGGAGACAATCCGGGATCATCGTCGGCGCCCCCGCCCCAGATCTACGGCAAGGTCGAGGGCGGCTACTACACGTCGCCCACCGGCCTCTATAAAGTGAAGATTCCGGTGCTGCCCGAATTGGGCGGCAGCATCTCGGACACGCCGAACATCGTCACCTTCGACGATGACTTCAACACGCACATCAGCATCGGAGCCTTTCCGCTCTCGCGGGAACTCAAGTGGGAATACGAAACGCGCGGCGCCAAGGAATTCCTCATCTATTTCTTCACGAACATCGTGATGCCAGATTTCGCGGCGCGGTTCCCGGGCGCCGCCATGGAGGACAACGGCGCCTATCTGCCCAAATTCCAGGACGGCTCCATGATGATCTTCACGCTGCTGCCGGGCGGTTCGGTCTTTGCCCAGCGGGTCACGCTGGGGGCGACGCCGGAGCCGGTGGTCGCCAAGCGGGGCAACCTCTCTTTCGTCAAATACAATACCGTGTTGGTGATCAGCATCGAGCTGGCCGAGCGGGTGCTGGAACGGTCGACCTACCACAAGACCACCGACGAGGAGAACGCCATTCTTCGCCAGCGGCTGCTGGACATCGTCGGGAAAATGCAGTTCACCGCGTCGCCGCCGGAGCCGAAGAATTGAACGAACCGGCAGCGATGGTCGCGGGCAAACCCGGCACCCGCCCGTG
>JBGOXZ010000163.1:0-6232 GCA_041479395.1 Opitutaceae bacterium | reverse complement strand
GGGCACGAGCAGCGAAATGGACCAGTTCATTGCGTGGTTGAAACTCCATCACCCGGAGCTGGCCAAGCGGATCATCGGCGCACTGGTCGTGGATGAGCACCATCTGACCGAGGACCAGCTTCTCGCGAAAGCGCGCGAATTCTACGCGAACGTCCGGCTGTCTTAAGCATCAAAACCATGAAGGCGGTGCGCATTTATTCCTACGGCGGCCCCGGCGTCCTCGTCTATGAAGACGCGCCGCGCCCACATCCGGGCGACGGAGAAGTGCTGGTCCGGGTCCACGCCGCCGGGATCAATCCGGTGGACTGGAAAATCCGCGAAGGACACCTCAAGGAAAGGCTCCATCACACGTTGCCGCTGGTGCTTGGTTGGGATGTGTCCGGCGGCGTCGAAGCCCTCGGCTCCGGTCTCACCCGGTTGAAGGTGGGCGATGAAGTCTTCAGCCGCCCCGACATTTCCCGCGACGGGGCCTATGCCGAGTTCATCGTCATCAAGGAATCCGAAGTGGCCCTGAAGCCAAAATCCATCGACCATATTCACGCGGCCGCCCTGCCCCTCGCCGGGCTGACGGCGTGGCAATCCCTCTTCGACGCGGGCGGGCTTTCGGCCGGCCAGCGGGTGCTGATTCACGCGGCCGCCGGAGGGGTCGGGAACCTCGCGGTGCAACTGGCGAAATGGAAGGGGGCCCACGTCATCGGCACGGCGTCGGCACGCAACCATGACTTCCTGCGCAAGCTCGGGGTCGACCAGGTTGTCGACTACCAGACGGTGCGTTTCGAAGAGGCGGTGCAGGCGGTGGATGTGGTCTTCGACACGATGGGCGGTGACGTACAGGAGCGCTCATGGAAGGTGCTCAAGCGCGGCGGGATCTTGATTTCAATCGTCAGTCCGCCCTCGGCCGAGATCGCGGCGGCGCACGGAGTGCGGCAGGCGTTTGTGTTTACCCAACCCAACGCCGCGCAGCTGGCAGAGATCGCAAAACTGGCCGATGCCGATAAACTCAAAGCGATCGTGGAAACCATCCTGCCGCTCTCCGATGCAACCCGTGGCCAGGAACTAAGTGAGCGCGGTCACACGCGCGGCAAAATCGTGCTGCGGGTGGTTTAGCGCTGGCGTGGACCACGGACGCTGCGCCTCAGGGCCGTAAAATTCCAGGACTACTCCGAAACGTTGGGCGTGGCCCGCGCCGCCTCATCGGAGGAAATCAAGCAGGCCTTCCGCCAACTCGCGCGTCTCTATCACCCGGATGTGGCCAAAAACAAGGTCGGCCCATGGATTCTCCTCTCACGGACCTCTGTCGGGATCGCCCACGCCTCACTGCCCGCTTGATGTCACGCAACAATCGTCCGGGAACAACACCCCATATCATCTTTTCAAACCAAAGTGCACAATCACGCTAAATTGAGACCAGTATCTCCTCGCGAGCTCGTCCTTGTCTTCTCCCGGCGCTTCTGTCGGACTCGAGAATCGAGTGCCGCTGGGGTGACTTGCACTTGCTGAGCCCCGGCCAGCTAGCTTCGAGATCGACGGGGAGACGGTGGTTACCCAACCGGATGGATTCCCAGGGATAGGTCAAGGGCAGGAATCGCGGTCGGAAAGTAAGAACAACATGCAGACTCTTTCGTTACGCTGGCCAACCTGGATGGCCAGGCAACCGCGTCCGCGCGCGAGCGAGCCGCCTTTGCGGGCCGAATTGTTCAGCGTCGAACAGTTGCGCCGGCATGCTGTCGTGCTGGCGGGACAGCATCTGATCGACCCGAAACACGGGTCGAATCGACTGCTGCTGCGGTTGGCGGACAACGAACAGGTTCTAATTCAGGCCTACGATCTAGTGACCGGCGCGGAGGCCGAGGGCCGGCGCGTCGCCCCGGCCGGCGAATGGCTACTGGATAACTTTTATCTGATCGAACAGCAAATCCGTATGACGCGTTTGCATTTGCCGCGGACCTACAGCCGCGAGTTGCCGCGTCTGTTGAATGGAGCGGCGGCGGGGTTTCCCCGCGTTTATGACATCGCCCTGGAGTTGATCGCCCACGTGGACGGCCGCGTGGACGCGGAAAACGTCAGCCACTTCGTCACCGCCTACCAGTCGGTCACCCCGCTGACGCTCGGCGAACTGTGGGCCGTGCCGATCATGCTGCGTTTGGGGCTGATCGAGAACCTGCGGCGCGTGTCGGTGCACATTGCCCGGCGGCGACGAGATCGGAATCTGGCCAACCTGTGGGCCGGCCGCCTGTTGGCGGCGGTGGAGAAAGAGCCGGAAACGGTCCTCCATGTGTTGGCGGAGATGGCCCAGTCCGATCCGTCGTTCAGCAACCAGTTCGTGGAAGAATTCTGCGGACGGTTGCAGGGGCAGAGCCCGGCGCTGGCGACCGTCCAGAGCTGGGTCCAGCACCGGCTCGCCGAACAAGGCCTGACCCGCGAGCAATTGCAGCGGGCGGAGAACCAGAACCAGGTGGCCGATCAGGTGTCCATCGGCAACAGCATCGGCAGTCTGCGCTTCCTGAGCGCGATGGACTGGCGGGAATTCATCGAGACGATGAGCATCGTCGAACAGGCGCTGCGCACCGATCCAGCGGACGTGTATGCCGCCATGGATTTCGTCACGCGGGACCGGTATCGCCACGGCATCGAAGCCATGGCGCGGCAGTCCGGGGTCACCGAGGACGCGGTGGCCCGCGCCGCGATCCAACTCGCGACGGAAGCGGCCCACCGCGACGGCACGACGGCGCGCACCGCCCACGTGGGATTCTATCTCATCGACAAAGGCCGACCGCGGCTGGAGAGCGTCGTCCGCGTCCACTGGTCACTCCGTTCGTCCCTCACGCGGACGGCTCGCCGGTTCCCGGTTTTCTGTTATGTCAGCTCCCTGTTGGTGATCACGGCGGCCACGGCCAGTCTGGTGCTGGAGCCGGTCAGCCTGTTTGGCTGGCATGACTGGCGGGTCTGGCTGTTGATGGTGCTGGGAATCATCGGCGCGTCGCAGATGGCGGTCGCGCTGGTGAACTTGCTGACGAATGTCATGGTCGGCCCGCGCCGGCTACCGCGCCTGGATTTCTCGAAAGGGATCCCGGCAGCCGGCCGCACAATGGTGGTCATCCCCACGCTCTTGACCAGTCCGCGGGCCGTCACCGATTTGCTGGAAAGCTTGGAGATCCGCTACTTGGGGAACCGCGACCCGAACCTGTTCTTCGCGCTGCTCACCGACTTCCGCGATGCGCCCGAACCGTCGCAACCCGACGACGCGGACCTGCTGCGCCTGGCGCGCGACGGCATCCAATCGTTGAATGCGCGGTATAGCTCCGAGGGCGTGACCGTCTTTCATCTGTTCCACCGGCCGCGTGTTTGGAATCCGCACGAGCGCCTCTGGATGGGCTACGAACGCAAACGCGGCAAGCTGGAACAGTTCAACGCGCTGCTGCGCGGCGGTCCGCGCGACCCGTTTGCCGAGATCATCGGCGATCTGGCGCTCCTTCCCACAATCCAATACGTCCTCACGCTGGACACCGATACCGGTATGCCTCGCGATGCCGCCCGCAAACTCGTCGGCACAATGGCGCATCCGCTGAACCGGCCGCGGTTTGATGCGCCGGCAGGCCGCGTGGTCGAGGGCTACGCCGTTCTGCAGCCGCGCACGGCCATCAGCCTGCTCTCGGCGAACCGCTCGCGGTTCGCCCAACTCAGTGCCGGCGAAGCGGGGATCGATCCCTACACGCGTGAGGTATCTGACGTGTATCAGGACCTGTTTGCCGAGGGGTCCTACGTCGGCAAAGGCATCTACGACGTGGACGCGTTCCGGCAGGCCACGGCCGGGCGCTTCCCGGAAAATCTCATCCTGAGTCACGATCTGGTGGAAAGCGGTTATGCCCGCTCGGCGCTGGTCACGGATGTGGAGTTGCATGAGGACCACCCCGCGAGTTTCGCCGCCGAAATGAGCCGCCGCCATCGCTGGATCCGGGGCGACTGGCAGATTGCCGGTTGGCTCTTGCCGCGCGTGCTCGGGCCGGCCAACAAGCGTCTGCCTAACACACTAACTGCGCTCGGCTGGTGGAAAATCTTCGATAATCTGCGCCGCAGCCTCGTGCCGCCCGGCCTGTTGCTGCTGTTGCTCGGTGGCTGGATGATGGTGCCGGAGCCGACAGGTTTCTGGACGCTGTTCGTGCTCCTGTTGCTTTTACTGCCCGTGCTGTTGGCAACACTGGTGGAAGTGGTTCGCAAACCCCGGGAACGGGCGTGGGCAGTTCATCTGGACACCGCCCTGAAATCGCTGGGCCGTCAGTTGGCGGAGACCGGTCTGAGGCTGAGTACGTTGCCGTATCGCGCCGTCATCAATCTGGATGCGATTCTCGTTTCCGGCGGGCGCATGCTGTTCACGCGGCGCGGGCTGCTGCTCTGGCACACGCCGCGTTATGCGAAGCGCAACAACTGCACCACGCTGGCCGACTTCCTTCAAGAGATGTGGGTCGCGCCGTTGTTCGCCGTGGCCGGTATCACGTGGCTCGCGCTGACACATCCCGGTGAACTGGTCGTCAGCGGGCCGGTGTTGCTGATGTGGCTGGTGTCCCCCGTCGTCGGCTGGTGGATCAGCCGGCCACTCGAGGCAGACAAGCCAGTATTGTCCGACGCGCAACAGACGTTTCTGCGCGGCTTGTCCCGGCAAACATGGCGCTACTTCGAAGTGCTGGTCAACGCGGAAGAAAATTGGCTGCCGCCCGATAATTTTCAGGAAGTCCCGACACCCGTGGTCGCCTCACGCACCTCGCCAACCAACATCGGCATGGCCTTGCTGGCCAATCTGGCGGCGGGCGATTTCGGCTACCTCTCCGCCGGCCAACTGCTCAACCGCACGGACAAAACCATCACCACGCTGGAACAACTCAAACGCTACCGGGGTCATCTCTACAACTGGTACGACACGCGCACGCTAAAACCGCTGCGCCCGTTCTACGTGTCGAGTGTCGATAGCGGTAATCTAGCCGGGGCGTTGTCCACCTTGCGTGCCGGACTTCTGGAATTGAAAAGCCAACCAATCTTTTCGCCACGCGTTTTGACAGGGCTTCGTGATACCTTGGAAAGGTTATCGTCTTCGTCAATCGACCGGCTCCGAGAAAAGCTGCAATCTCCGCCGCCGCCCAATCTCCCGGCCACGTTGGCGTTGCTCCAGGAACTCAGCCGCAATGTCGCCGCGCTGCCCGCCAACGGCGACGCGGAACAGCAATGGTGGGCGCACGCTCTCGTCCGGCAGTGCAACGACGCGCGGGACGATTTGCAGTTCCTCATTCCCGATCCTCAGCAGTTCGCTCAAGTGCCGACATTGCAGGAGTTGGCCGGCGCGTTCACAGGGGGCGACCGCGCCGTCGAGCGCATCCGACGGATCGATCAACTCGCCCAGCGTTGCACCGCGCAGGCGGTGATGGACTTCGCCTTCCTGTACGATCCATCCCGCGATTTGTTGTCGATCGGCTACAGCGTCAGCGACCGCCGCCGCGATCCCTCGTATTACGACCTGCTCGCCTCGGAGGCGCGGCTGGCGAGTTTCATTCTCGTTGCCCAGGACCAGTTGCCGCAGGATCATTGGTTTGCCTTGGGCCGGCAGTTGACCACCCACGATGGCGCGATGGCGTTGTTGTCGTGGAGCGGCTCGATGTTCGAGTACCTGATGCCGCTGCTGGTGATGCCGACTTACGAGCACACGCTGCTCGATCAGACCTACCGGGCGGTCGTGGCCCGCCAGATCGAATACGGCCGCCAGTGCGGCGTGCCGTGGGGCATTTCCGAGTCGTGCTACAACACCACCGACGCCCACGGCGTTTATCAGTATGGCGCGTTCGGCGTGCCGGGGTTGGGGTTCAGGCGCGGTCTCGCCTACGATCTGGTCGTCGCGCCGTACGCGTCGGCGCTGGCGTTGATGGTCGCGCCCCGGGAGGCGTGCGAGAATCTCGAAGTGCTGGCGGCAGACGGCTACCGCGGCGCGTACGGGCTTTATGAAGCGATCGATTTCACGCCCGCGCGCGTGCCCCGCGGCAAGACCAACGTTCCGCTCCGCAGTTACATGGCGCATCACCAAGGGATGAGCCTGCTGGCGCTCACGTACCTGCTGCTGAACCGGCCCATGCAGCGCCGGTTCCTGTCCGACCCGTTCTTCAAGGCGGCGGAGTTGCTACTGTGCGAGCGCATTCCCAAGGTCGCTTCCCCGTTACAGCCGCACGCGGCAGAGGTCAGCGCAGCGCGC
>JBGOXZ010000162.1:0-6263 GCA_041479395.1 Opitutaceae bacterium | reverse complement strand
CGCACGCCGAGAAGCCAGGGCTGCAGGTCGAGGCCGGCGCAGGGCACCACGTTGACCATGATGTTAAGGCAGCAGTAGCCGTGGGTGCGCGGCACGCTGGCGCCGCAGGCCTCCATCCATTCAATCGCTTCGGCGCGATGACAGAGCACCACGTCAGGCTTGGCTTTTTCAAACCAGGCCGAGAATTCCGGGCGGGTGATCTCCGGCATGATGAAGGGTGGCAACCAGCTGAAGGCCCGGTGATGATTATGGAAGGCTTGGAACGCCGCCTCCCAGCGGTAGAGCAGTCTCTCGTCGTGGTGCCGGGTGAGCACCACCCCGGGGCGCCGATAGCCGAGCGCATGCAGCCGCTGGAGCGTCATCATCATCGAGCGGTAGTGATCGGAGCACACGGAATGCAGGGCGGGATGCTCGATGATATAGTCGGCGTACACGCCGGCATAGCGCGTCCAGTCCAGCTGCGTCAGGTCGGGGCTCTCGCTGGCGGGCAGCAGGAACACGCCATGAATGCCGCGCGATTTCAGGATGGCGTCGAGCCGCGAGATGGAAATGTCGTTATGCCCGATGACAAAAGGCTCGATCTTGAAGCCCAGTTCGATGGCGCGTTCCCCCGCGCCGCGGGTCAGCTCCCGGTGATAGCGCTCCGCGTTGGCCGGCCGCCGGGCGGGGCCGTCGAGATCGATCACGGCGATCACGCCGCGGAACGTGCCGGAGCGGGAGCGCCGCATCTCGGACATGAGCGCTCCCGCGAGGGGATTGTGGCGGTATCCCACTTCGCGGGCGGCTTTGAGCACGCGTTCGCGCGTGGAAGCTTTCACCCGGGGGCTGTCCCGCAGCGCCTCGGAGACGGTGGTGTGGGAAAGGCCCAGCGAGCGGGCGAGCTCTCTGAGGGAGGGGTTGGGGTGCATGGAGTCTTACTGTCAGACGCTTGGCGGATCGCCGACTTTGGCAAGCCCTGTTTCAGGGTAGGGGTCCCTTCCGCCCCGCTCGAGGCCGTTGCAAGCTCTCAGAACCACCCTTTCAATTATGAGATGGCCACGCTTTGCTTCGATCGCCTGAATGCCCGTCGCCCCGCCAGCGCCGGGCCGAAGCGTGCGGAGGTCAGACTCCCAACCCCCGAAACTCCCATGAAGATCCTGTCCCGGTTCGTCGCGCGGTGCTGCACGCCGGCTGCGACCAGGGCTGGACCGATGTCAAGGCACCCATGAGTGGAATCCATCTCATTGATCTTGTAATCATCGCGGCCTACCTCGGCGGCATTCTGTATCTGGGCAAGCGGTCGTCCCACACGACGGGAAGCGAGGAGGGGTTCTTCCTGGCCGGCCGCAAACTCGGCAAGCTTTACCAGTTCTTCCTCAATTTCGGCAACGCCACCGATGCGAACGGGGCGGTGAGCACGGCGACCCTGGTCTATCAGCAGGGCGCCTCGGGGGTGTGGCTCGCCTTCCAGACCATCTTCATGAACCCGTACTACTGGTTCATGAACGTCTGGTTCCGCCGGGTGCGATTGGTGACCGTGGCGGAACTTTTCGAGGAACGGCTAAGTAGCCACAATCTGTCCAAAATCTACGCGCTTTATCAGGTCGCCTACGTGTGCCTGTTCATCGGCTGGGGCAATCTCGTGGGCTACAATGTCACTGCCTCGCTGCTGCCCAAGCCCGAGGCGGCCTGGACGGTGGAGGAGCGGCGGCAGGTCGAGCAGTATCGCGACTTTCGCGGCCTGGAAAAACTGGCCCCAGGCGGCTCGCTCAGCGCCGAACAGAAAACGAGGCTGGTGCAGCTGAACGATCTTTATTCGCGCCGCGAGTTGCGCTCGTACGTCTCCTACCTCAAGCCGTGGATGTTCTACCTCGGCTTCACGCTCGTGGTCGGCTTCTATCTCTGGATGGGCGGCATGACAGGCACCGCCCGCAACGAAATTTTCCAGGGGATTCTCATCGTCACGTTCTCGATCATCCTGATTCCCTTCGGCTTTTCGGCTTTGGGCGGGGTGGGGCCTCTGCGGGAACGGGTGCCGCACGCCATGCTGGAGCTGCTGGGCGCGCCCGGCACCGAGGCGGTCAGCTGGTATTCGCTGCTCGCCATCACGCTGGTGAGCATCGTCCAGATCAACGGCATCCAGGGCAACATGGGGGTGAGCGGCTCGGCCCGGAATGAATATGCCGCGCGCTTCGGCGCCGTCTCGGGCACCTACGCGAAGCGGCTCATGATCATCATGTGGGCCTTTGTGGGATTGATCGGGTGCGGCCTCTATTTTGGCGATCAGCGACTGGCCGAGCCCGACATGCTGTGGGGCCGGCTGTCGCGGCAGTTGCTGGCGCCGGGCCTGTTCGGCCTGATGCTCGCCGGCCTCCTCGCGGCGATGATGTCCAACATCGCCACCAATTCCATGGCGTCCTCCGCGCTGTTCGTGCGCAACGTCTACACCTACCTCGCGCCCAACCGCACGGACCAGGAGGGTGTCAAGGTTGGCCGCCTCACGATCGTGGTGGTGCTGGTCGCGGGCATGTTCGTCGCTCTGACGATGAACGACGTCGTGAGCTTCATCCGCGTGATGCTGACCGTCAATGCGCCGTGGGGGGCGGCAATCCTGCTGATGTTCTTCTGGCGGAAACTCTCCCGGGCGGCCGTCTGGTGGTGCGTGGGCCTCTCGGCCGTGGTGTTTGTCGTGCTGCCGTTTACGGTCCAATTGTCCCACACCTTGAGCACCGACCCGGCGCTGATCGCGTTCACCCAGCCCGCCAAGGTCCAGCCGGTGCCCATGTATTTCGACCGCGTGGTGCACCAGGATCCCTTCGACCTCTCCAGTCCGCTGGTCGGCGGAGGGCGCTTCAACCTCGAGGCCTGGACGCTCCGCAAGGCCGGCCTGAATCTCGCCCCTATGACGGGCCGCGACCTCCAGGCGGTGCAATTCTTCTTCGCCGCGATCTTTCCGTTCATCGTGCTGGCCATCGCCAGCCTGCTCACCCGGCCACCGCCGCAGGAAAAGGTGGACTGGTTTTTCGGTAAGATGAAGACGCCGGTCGGCGCCACACCCGAACTCGAGACCGCCGCCATGGAGGAGACGCGGCGCAACCCGCACCGCTTTGACCAGACGAAACTCTTCCCGCGCTCGTCGTGGGAATGGACGAAGTGGGACAAGACCGACACGGTCGGCTTCCTCATCTGTCTCGGTGTGTCGGGCGGCATCATCGCCATGTTCTGGTTCCTGTTGCGTCTGACCGCCGGTGGATAATTTGACGGCGCCGGGCCGCACGACGCCTCATCTTCAACCCGAGACTGTTCTCCAACCATGATCCGCAAAGCTGTCTTGATGAGTGTCAACCCCGGGCAGGAGCAGGAATATGCCCGGCGCCATCAGCCCATCTGGGCCGAACTCGCCGCCGTGCTCAAGGCCCACGGTGTTCATAACTACTCCATCTATCTCGATCCCGCCACGCGCAATCTCTTCGGTTACGTCGAAATCGAGGACGAGGCGCGCTGGCAGGCCATCGCCCAGACCGAGGTCTGCCGGCGCTGGTGGAAACACATGTGCGACCTCATGCCGAGCCATCCGGACCACAGCCCGGTGTCCAAGGACCTCGTGGAGGTCTTTCATCTAGATTGATCCCTGACTCTCTTCGACCGCGGATTCCACGGATGACATCTTCCGTGTCATGCTGAGCGTAGCGACCTGTCCTCCGAAGGCTTTGCGAAGGAGGAAGCATCCAGTGAAATCTCGCCGGCAGGTCGGGCGCCGTCCAATTGGATCCTTCACTGCGTTCAGGATGACATGCCGCCAGAATGTGGGAGCCTGCTTGCCCGTTCGACGAGCTCAAGGCCCCGAGCGTGTCGAGGGGCAGGCGATTTTGCCCCCCAATCGCGAGCAGGCTAGCGCCTACAGGACAATCCGCGCCTTTGGTGGCAGCGGTGTAATCTGCACTGCTGTAAGTCGAGGTCCTCGCGAGCCGCGACGAACCTTTTGGAGGGCCCGGCTCCGCCCGGGCCATGCAAGGGACGACGCGGAGGTCGTCCCTCCACCTTTGATTGCGGCTGCGCCGCGCCAGGATTACATTGTCTTTTCCCATGAAACCAACCCCGCTCTCCCGCCGTGATTTCGTGAAGAACACCGCGCTGGCCACCGCCGCGCTGCAGTTGCCCTCCGTGTTGCGCGCGGCCGGCGCCCCGGCCTCCGGCCCGGCGCCCGCCGCCGGCGATGAGGTCGAACTTCATTGGCTCGAAGGAGACGTCCCGCCGGTGTCGAATGGCGTGACGTGGGGTGTGCCCTGGCCGCGGGGCAAACACGCCCGGGATACGGCCTTCGCGCTGGGCACGGCCGGCGGCGAAGCCGTGGCGGTGCAAAGCTGGCCGCTGGGCTACTGGCCTGACGGGTCGCTCAAGTGGACTGCCCACACGATCCCTGCGGAGAGCGGCAAAGCCGAGAAACTCCTGCTAGCGCCCGGCACGCCGGTCGCTCCGGCGCAATCCGTGCAGGTGAGCGAAACCGCCGACGCCATCGAGATCGACACGGGCGTGATCCGGTGCCGCGTCGCAGAAAAGGGGCCCATGCTCATCGCGTCGATCACCCGCGACGGGCGGGAGATCGCGCGCGACGGCCGGCTGGTCGCATTGTGCGACGACCGTCCCGGCGAGGGCGCGGGCGCGGTGAAGACCGCGTCGTTCCAGAGTGAGATCACCTCCGTCACGGTCGAACAGCGCGGGCCGGTGCGCGCGGTGGTGAAGATCGAGGGCAGGCACCAGACCGTAGGCCCTGAGCCTGCCCGCGGTGAGCCTGTCGAATCCGTCGAACGGGCCGTGGGCCGCGCGTGGCTGCCGTTCAGCGTGCGGCTCTACTTTTATGCCGGCGGCGATGCGGTGCGGATGATGCATTCGTTCGGTTTCGACGGCGACGAGCAGAAGGATTTCCTCCGCGGCCTCGGCGTGCGCTTTGCCGTGCCGCTGAGCGATCCGCTGTACGATCGCCACGTACGGTTCGTCGGTGAAGGATCGGGCCTCTGGGCCGAGGCCGTGCGCGGGCTCACCGGCCTGCGGCGCGATCCGGGCGAGGCCGTCAAGCGGGCGCAGCTCGACGGCCGACCTTGTCCGCCTATCAGCACTTGGACCGACAAGGGGCAGGTCAGCTCGCGCCTGCAGTACATCCCGGCGTGGGGCGACTGCACGCTGTATCAGTCGGCGGCCAACGCCTTTGAGATTCGCAAACGCACGCAGCCCGGCTTCGGCTGGGTCGGCGTCGACCAGGGCACGCGCGCGGCGGGCGTCGGCTACGTCGGCGGCGCCACCGGCGGCGGGGTGGTCTTTGGCCTGCGCGATTTCTGGCAGCGGCATCCGACGCAGCTCGACATCCGCGGCGCGCACACCGACGCGGCCGAGGTCACGTTGTGGCTGTGGTCGCCCGAGGCGCCGGCGATGGACCTGCGGTTCTATCACGACGTGATGGGCATGGACACTTACGAAAAGCAGTATGACGGCGGGCTCGAGATCACTTACGAGGACTACGAGCCGGGTTGGGGCACGCCGCACGGCATCGCGCGTTCGAGTGAAATCACGCTATGGGCGCTGGCCGCCACGCCGTCGCGCGACCGGATCATTGAGCTGGCCGGCGTCGTGCGCACACCGCCGCAGCTGGCCTGCGCCCCCGCGCACATTCTTGGGACCAATGTATTCGGCGAACTCTGGAGCCTGCCCGATCGCTCCACGCCGGCGAAGGCCGCGATCGAGGACCGCCTCGACTGGCAGTTCGACTATTATCGGAAGCAGGCCGAGCAGCGCCACTGGTACGGCTTCTGGAACTACGGCGACGTCATGCACACGTACGACCGCGACCGCCACGTGTGGCGGTACGACGTGGGCGGTTTCGCCTGGGACAACTCCGAACTCTCGCCGGACCTTTGGCTCTGGTACGCCTACCTGCGCTCCGGGCGCGCGGATATTTTCCGCTTCGCCGAGGCCATGACCCGACATACCGGCGAGGTCGACGTCTACCACCTCGGCCGCTTCGCCGGGTTGGGCTCGCGCCACAACGTCCAGCACTGGGGTTGCAGCGCCAAGCAGGTGCGTATCAGCACCGCGATCTACCGCCGCTTCTATTACTACCTCACCGCCGACGAGCGGGTAGGCGACCTCATGCGCGCCCTCGTCGACTGCGACTACAAGCTCAAGGAGGTCAGCCCGGGCCGGAAACTGGCGCGCGGCGGCAATCAGAATCCCCATCCCGCCAGCGTCAGCCTCGGCACCGACTGGTGCTCGTTCTGCGCCGCCTGGTT
>JBGOXZ010000161.1:0-6286 GCA_041479395.1 Opitutaceae bacterium | reverse complement strand
CCGGTCTTCCGGTCTCCAGCTCCCAGACCTTCGCCGTCTGATCGAGGCTGCCCGTGGCCGCGTATTTGCCGTCCGGACTCACCGCCACGGCCCAGACGGCCTGCTCGTGCCCCGGGAGGCTGACGAATTCCGGGACGGCGTGCGCCGGCCACAACTTGACGGTACCATCGAAACTCGCCGTGGCGATGCGCTCACCGTCCGGGCTGTAGGCCACGGCCCGCACGAGCTGGGAATGCCCCTCATGACGAAGCACCTCGCGCCCTGACGCGACCTCGATGACCTGCATCCGGCCGAGCGTCGTGCTGCCGCCTCCCACGACGAGGTACTGTCCGTCCGGGCTGAAGGCCACCGTTCCCAGAATCTCCCGGTTCGACACCGTGCACAACGGCCGCATTTGACCTTCGCCATCCAACCGCGCCACTCGCGCCGAACCATCCCAACTCGCGGTTGCGACCATCCGGCCATCCGGACTGAACGCAATGCCGCTCACGGTCGACGTGTGACCGGTCAGTGAACGCAGCGTCCCCGTTGCGAAATCCAGGATCCGCACCGTTGCGGGTCGGATGGAAAAGATGTCGCCCGTTCCGCCGGTGAACGCCAGCTGCTTTCCGTCCGGGCTGAAGGCCAGCGCCATGACGTTGCCATCGTCGTAACGTGCGACGATGCGGACCGGGGCGCCGCTGGCCGCATCCCACAGTCGAACGGTGCCGTCCCTCCCGCCGGTCGCGATCGACCGGCCGTCGGGACTGAACGCGGCACAGTAGAGTCCGTCCGGATGCCCTTCCAGCGAGTGGACAAGACCTCCGGTGGCCACGTCCCAAATTCTCGCCGTCTTGTCCCAGCTGGCCGTGACCAACCGCCGGCCATCGGGGCTGAATCCGCCGACCCACACGAAATCTCTGTGGCCGCGCAGGACCTGGCGCTCGTCTCCGGTGTCCGCATTCCAGATTCGCACCGTGCCATCGAATCCGCCCGCCGCCACCAGATGTCCGTCGGGACTGAAGACGACGCTGGTGAATTCGCGTCCGCCGCCGGTCAGCGTCATCAAGTCACGCTCGCACGCGCGAGCGAGCCAGCCCCACTCCCAGCCGCGCAGGCCATCGGGGCCGGCCTCCCTGAGCGCCTCCCGGGCGCGGTCGAACTGCTGCTGCTCGACGAAATTCTGCGCGAGGGCGAGGCGGGCTCCGTACTGCTCGCGCTCCGCGGCCTGTCGTTCGCGGTCGGCCCGCCGCCATTGCCAGACGACGCCGGCCACGCCGCCTCCCAGCGCGCAGGCCAGCGCGGCGAGCAGGCCGGCGCGCACCGGCTGGCGCCGGCACCACAGCCACAGCCACTCCGCTCCGCCCACGGGCCGCGCCAGAATCGGTTCATTGCGGCACCATCGTTCCAGATCTTCCGCCAGTGCTTCCGCCGACCCGTAGCGGCGCGCCGGCTCCTTTTGCAGGCACTTGAGGCAAATGGTTTCGAGGTCGCGCGGCACGGCCCGGTTCAACATCCGGAGTCGTAGTGGTTCGGTTGCCATCGCCTGCCGCAGGGTTTCGACCGCGCTGCCGCCGGCGAAGGGCGGCCGACCGGTCAATAGCATGTAGAACATCGCGCCCAGGCTGTAGAGGTCGGCGGCGGTCGTGATCGCGGCGGTCTTGCCCGCCGCTTGTTCCGGCGCCATGAACGCCGGACTCCCCATCACCGTCTCGCTTTGCGTCAACCCGCTGTCCGTTTCGAGCAACTTGGCGAGGCCGAAATCGGTGAGGTGCGGGCGGCCGGCGGCGTCGAGGAGCACGTTGTGGGGCTTGAGGTCGCGGTGCAACACCCCGTGCTGATGGGCATGGTGCACCGCGCGGGCGATTGTGGCCATGAGCCGGGCCGCACGCGGCGCCGGCATGGGTCCGGTGGCCAGCTCGCGATCGAGGCTGCGCCCGTCGACGAACCGCATCGCGTAGAACGGCTGGCCGTCGGTTTCTCCGACCTCGTGGATGGAAACGATGTTCGGATGGTCGAGTTTGGCCGCTGCCTAGGCCTCGACCCGGAAGCGGCGTGCGAAGGTCCCGTCGGCGAACCGGCCGTGGAGCAACATTTTCACCGCGACGAGCCGGTTCAGGCTTTTCTGCCGGGCCTTGAAAACCACGCCCATCCCGCCGCGCCCGATCTCCTCCAGCAACTCGAAGTCACCGAACTCCCGCCCGCCCGCCAGGGCGGCCGTCGCCTCCTCTCCGGCCGGCCTGTCCGGTCCCGTTCCGTCGTCGCCGCCGGGCGAACGCAGGGCGCCATCCAGGGCACAGTGCGGGCAGACTCCCTCCGGCGCGCTGGCAGGGATGGTTCCCCCGCAGGTTGGGCACTGGTGGAGCGGTCCCATGGTCTGATTGCCTCCCACGTACTATGAAAAAACTCGCCCGGCAGTTGCGGCCCGGCAGTCACCGCGCGCTGAAGACCGCCCGCAGGTGGCGCAACTCGTCGTCAAGTTCTGCAGCGTCGCCCACCGTCTCCGCGACCTCGTCGCGCAACACCGCGTGGTAGCGTTGCCGCAGCCGGTAAATCGCGGACTTTACCGCGCTCTCCGAAACACCGAGCGCTGCTGCCGTCTCCGCGTAGCTCGGCGCGTCGGGCTCGGCCGTGATGTAGGGCTTGAGCACGTCGAACCAACGCCGCCGGCCGGCGGTCTCGTACTCGGCACGCAGCCGCACCGTCACCTGTTCAAGCAGGGCGAGCGCCCAGCGCCATTCGAACAACCGGTCCGGGGACCGCTCGTCGGCCGGTTCCTGCGCGAGGCGCGCCTCGGCGACATCCTGTTCCCACGAGACGACCGTTCTCCCGACGCCCCGCTTCTGCGCCCCCGCATGGACGCGCGCCGCGACGAGAAAGCGTTTCAATACTCCGAGCAGGAAACAGCGGAAACGGCCCCGTTCCGGGTCGGCAGCCGCCACGGTGTTCTCGCGCAGCAGCTGCGCGAAGAACCCCTGGGTGAGATCGCGGGCGTCCTCCGCGCCGAAACCCCAGCGCCGGATGTGGGCATAGACCGGATACCAGTAGGCCTGACACAGTTTCTCCAGCGCCGCGGCGGCCTCCGGCGCCTCCGGTCGTCCCGCCGCCCGCACCAGACTCCAGTGTGTCGTGGCGAAGATTCGCTGCGCCTTCACCTCCGGTCCGGAGTGCTCGTCGGAGCCTGCCATGCCGCCAGCATAACAAACGGTCGAAACAATGCACGCTCAAGACGTGCGGATGCCTGGACCGATCTCACTGCGGAGAGCTGAAGCGAGGCATCCCGCCGTGCGGCTCAACCCTTCTCTGTGCTCTCAGTGCCTCGGTGGTTCAAATCCCAATTTCTCAGCCCATCTCGGCGACGATCTTGGTGCCGTTCTTGAGCTTGGCTGCGGGAATGAGGTTTCCTTCGACGGCCCGACCGTCGATGGTGAGCGACTTCACGCCGCGGGAGACCCCGGACGGGTTCTTCACCTCGAGGTGCAGCGTTTTGCCGCGGAACATGCGCTTCGCCGTGAAACCGGGCCAGCTTTTCGGGATGCACGGATCGATGCGCAGGCCGTCGAGTTCGGGGCGGAGGCCGAGGATGTGCTGCGTGGCGGTGTAGTGCGCCCATGAGGCGGTGCCGGTCAGCCACGGCACCCGCGACCGGCCGTATTTCTTGGAAGCGGGTGCGTGCGTGCTCTGGCAGTGCACATACGGCTCGATTTCGCGGACGTCGGCCCGGTCGTTTTGCGCTGCGGGCATGAATGCCCGGTAGTAGGCGTAAGCCTGGTCGCCATTGCCGCGGGCGATCTCGGCGAGCACGATCCAGCTCTGCGTGTGGCTGAAGATGCCGCCATTCTCCTTGTTCCCCGGATTGAACAGCACGGCGCGCATCACCTTGACCGGCGTCCGGGCAAACGGCGGGTTGCACAGCGCCACGCCATAATCCGAGGCGAGGTGCTGTTTCACCGCGGCCAGCGCCTTCTCCGTCTGTGCCGGGGTGGCGGCGCCCGAGAGGATGGCCCAGCACTGCGTGTTCAGATAGATCCGGCCTTCCTTGCTTTTCCTGGTGCCGAAGACCATGCCGTCCTCGCCGATGGCCCAGATGAACCAGCCGCCGTCCCAGCAAATCTTGGCAATTTTCTGGTCGAGCTTCGCGAGTTCGGCCAGCGCCCACCGCTGCTCCTTCGGCCGGCCGAGGTGGGCCGCGATGTCGGCGTAGGTCTGGAGGCCGAGACGGACCTGAAAGGTGACGAAGACCGACTCGCCCTTGTAGCCGAGCCGGAGGCAGTCGTTCCAGTCGGCCTGGAGGCCGCAGGGCAGACCGTGGCGGCCGGTCCGCTCGAGGTTGAATTCCAGCGCCCGCCGCAGGTGGCCGAACACGGTGGCCCGGCCCTTGTCAGCATAGGGCACGACCTCGCCGTAGAACGCGACGTTGCCGGTCTCCGCGACGTAGGCCGGCACGGAGTTGAAGAACCACAGACAGTCGTCGCTGCGGTAGTGGCTCGGCGGGGTCGGCTTCATTTTTCCCGGGGCGTGCGACCACGGCCGGATTTCGGGCTGAGCGCCGCCGGTCGAGTCCTGGCCCGAGAGCATCAGGAGCAGGCGCGCGCGGACCTCCCGCGGGAGCATGCTGGTGACGCCGAGCATGTCCTGCACGGTGTCGCGGAAGCCGAAACCGTCGCGCTGGTCGCCGGTGTAGACGAGCGAGCAGGAACGCGACCACTCGAAGGTCATGAGGGCGTTGTAAGCGCCCCAGACGTTCGTCATGTGGTCGAAGTCGGCGTCGGGCGTCTTCACCTGCAGCGTGTCGATGAGCCCGTGCCAGTGGCGCTTGAGCTTGGCGAGCTCGCGCTCGCAGGCTGCGGCGGCGCCGAACCTGGCGCGCATCTGTTTTGCTTTCGCGGCCTTGCCGATGCCGAGCAAGACAAGGACATCGGCCGACGCGCCGGGGGCGAGTTCGAGATTGCTCTGGATCGCCCCGCAGCCGTTGTCCGAGAAATGCTCGCTGTTGCCGCACGCGCCGCGCTCGACCGCCTCGGGCCGGTCAAAGCTGCGATAGACGCCGAGGAATTTCTCGCGCTCGCAGTCGTGGCCGGCGATCTCGCCGCCGAGCTGCGTCATCCACCACCAGCGCGATTGGTCCCAGTTGGCGAAGTTGGCGGGATCTTCCGGCAGGCGGCGGCAGGAGGAGGCGAGGATGAAACCATCCTTCCACACCGCGTCCGAGATGTACTGGGCGTACTGGAGGTTGAGCAGATCCTGTAGCAGGCTCCACTCCGTGGTGAACTCGCAGAAGGAGAACACGCTCAGCCGCCGCGGCCGGTCGCCCGCGTTGGCGACCTTCAGCCGCCAGTATTCGAAATCCTGACCGAGCGGAACGAAGTAGGTGGCCTCGCTGCGGATGCCGCGCCACGCGCTTTCGATCACCGCATAGCCCAGCCCGAAGCGCGTGACGGTTTTGTACTCGTCGAGCGGTTTGCCGACCGGCTGCCAGGCCGCGGACCAGAAGTCGCCGCTGTCGCGGTCGCGCAGGTAGAACTGCCGGCCGGGCAGATCCATCGGCACGGAGTTGTAGCGGTGCCGCAGGAAACGTCCGGACGCCGGTGAGCGCGTGAAGCTGTAGCCGCCCGCGTGGTGCGTGATGATCGCGCCGTAGCGACGCGAACCGAGGTAGTTCGACCATGCCCGCGGGGTATCGGGGCGCGTGATGACGTATTCGCGGGCTGCGTCGTCGAAGTAGCCGTATTGCATTGGGCAGAACTGACGAGAACAAGAGGGGCGGCGAGAGGCAACACCTCCGGTGTGAGTTTCTTCGCGCGAAAATTGGCATCGCGCCGCGCCCTTTTTTGCCGCCTCGACTCGCGCTTTCCGGCGGCGCCGGCCGGTTTCGCCGCCGGTCGCCGGCAGGGGATCGTCCGCCGAAGCCAATCCAGGCGCAACGGCGAGCGTTGCAACTTTTTCCGCGCTCGCTTAGGCAGGACTCCTTTTGCACCAGCCATGGACGCCGCGCGATTCGCCCAGCCCCACATCCTGAACCAGCCGGTCTACCAGCCGGGCAAGCCGATCGCGCAGGTCGCGCGGGAGTTCGGCCTTGATCCGGCCGGGATCGACAAGCTGGCCTCCAACGAAAACCCGCTCGGTCCCTCGCCGAAGGCCCTTGCCGCCGCTGCCGCCGCGCTGCACGAGGTGAACCTTTACCCGGACGGCAGTTGCTGGGACCTCACCGGCAAACTCGCCGCGCGCCTGCAGGTCGGGTGCGACCAGCTCGTTTTCGGCAACGGTTCCAGCGAGGTGCTGGAACTCGTGGCCCATGTTTTTTTGG